>SCRB01000494.1 GCA_004299545.1 Rhizobiaceae bacterium | reverse complement strand
CGTCTTTGGCGTTCCCGCCGATATTTCGAGCTACCTCATCCCGCAGAGCCAGGTCCGGCTTGTCGCCTTCACCGGCTCGACGGCCGTGGGCAAGCACCTGTCGGAAATGGCCGCGCGCCATATGACGCCGGTCCTGATGGAACTCGGCGGCCATGCTCCGGTCATCGTCTGCGACGATGTCGATCCGGTCGCCGCCGCCATCCCCTCGGCGGTGCGAAAGGCCCGCAATGCTGGCCAGGTCTGCACCTCTCCCACCCGCTTCTTCGTCCAGGAGCGCATCTACAAGGCTTTCACGGACGCCTTCGTGGAGCAGGCGAACAAGGTCGTCGTCGGCAATGGCTTCGATTCAGCGACGGAGATGGGGCCGCTCGCCAATCACCGCCGCATCGAGGCGATGGAGGCACTGGTCGCCGACGCGCGCCAGAAGGGCGCGCGCGTGCTGGCTGGCGGCGAGCGGCTCGGTAATCGCGGCTATTTCTTCCCCGTAACGGTGCTCGCCGACTTGCCCGACGATGCGCGCGTCATGCGCGAGGAGCCGTTCGGCCCGCTTGCCGTCATCAATCCCGTCGCGTCGCTCGAAGAAGCGATAGCGAAGGCGAACGCGCTTCCTTTCGGCCTCGCCGCCTATGCCTTCACCCATTCGGCGAGCAGGGCCGATCGGCTGGCGGACGGAATCGAAGCCGGGAACGTATCCATCAATACGCTCGAAGCGTCGGTCGCCGAGGTGCCGTTCGGCGGGGTCAAGGACAGCGGTTATGGCCGCGAAGGCGGCGTCGAGGGCCTGCTGCCCTACATGATCGTGAAGACCGTCTCGCATCGCATGGCGATCGGATAGGGCACGGACTCTTCATCGAGATCAGGAAAGCGGCGTAGCAACGCCATCTACCGGTAGCGGGGCGCCGCGCCAGACGATTTCGGCGGCCTTCAGACCCCCGGCTTGCAGCCGCACGATCGGCTCGTGACCGAGGCGATTGAGAAGAATGCCCATATGGCCGCGGCCGGGTTCCGCCTCAGGGCAGATCCGTAATCCAAGGCGGGCGGCTGCCTCGCGGTCGATGTCGCCCCAGAATTGCGCGAGGAGAGCCCCGGGCGCCCTCGTGGCAATGGTTTCGAGATCGCGTTGTCCAAGCGGTGCATCGCCCGGCAGCAGCGCCATGAGGATCGCGTCCCATGATCCGTGGGCCAGATGCGAGGCGGTGTCGAAAAGCACGGCCTGCGCGCCGGCCTTGGAAAGACCCTCCGTGAGGAACGGCGCGAAAGGATTGTCGCACAATATGGCGATCCGCTTGCCCCCGGCGGATATACCCGCGTCCTGAAGCAGACGCACAGCGAGCGGTCCGAGGAAAGGGAAGACCGCGACGTTGGAATGGCGCTCGTTCACCGCCGCGAGGTGGACGCCGTGTTCGCGGCAGGCAACCAGGTCGATATCCGCGTCGCGGAACTCCCATGCCTCGAACATGAGCGCGATGACCGCCTTTGGCGGAAGCAGGCCGATCATGGCGCGTGTGATCGGCCGGATGCGGCCGGAATTGGTCAGGATGACGGAGCGCCGCAGGGCTTCTGGGGGAACGCCGCGCGAAAACGAGACGCGCGCCTCGACGCTTGCCGCTTCCGCCAGGGCAAGCGTCGCGGCGATAGCGTCGTCGGCGCTGCCGTGGATGCGGGTGTCCCGGGCGCAGGCATGGACCCGGGCACCGGCGAGTGCGGCGATGACGGCTGTCGCGGCATAGGCTCCTGTCGCCGCCTCGGTCACGATTTCAAGGCCGGCGAGGTCGAGATCGAGGATGCGGATGCGATCCCTGATGCTTTCCAGCAGCGGCTCGATTGCTTCAGCCGGATAGCTGGTGGTTTGCAGCATCGTCAGGCGACCGCCGCGCGCGGTGCCCGGCTCTGCTTTCGGACCGCCGCCTCCAACGCTTCGATCACCCGCATTTGCTCGTCGTGGGTCATCTGCGGATAGAGCGGCAGGATGACCGAATGATCGCGGGCGGTCTCCGAGCGGCGCAGCGTGTGCCGCTTCGGCAGATCGGCATGGGCCGCTTCCATGTGGATGCACATGATGCCGCGCCGCGTCGACACACCGTAATCGAGCATCGCCTGCATGATGGCGCGCTGGTCGAGGTCCGGATCGAGCCCGACACAATAGCTCTGCCAGTTGGAAAGCGCCCAGTCCGGCTCGACCGGCGCCGCCAGCCCGTCGATCGCCGCGATCGCCGCCGTATAGGCTTCGGCCCGGCTGCGCCGGCGCGAGACGATTGCCGGGAGCCGCTTCAGCTGCTCGCGCCCGACGGCTGCCTGCATGTCGGTCATCCGGTAGTTGAAGCCGGGCACCGGATAGGTTTCGAATATGACGGCACGGCTGTTGTGCCGAACGGTGTCGGAGACGGACATGCCGTGCTGGCGCCAGAGCCGTAAAAGAGCGTCCCATTCGGCGTTCTGCGTCGTCAGCATGCCGCCGTCGCCCACCGTCAGCACTTTGCGCGGATGGAAGGAGAAGCAGACGATGTCGCCGAGCGGCCGCCCGATCCGCTGCCACGTGCCACCGACCTTGATTTCCGACCCGGCGGCACAGGCTGCGTCCTCGATGACGGCGAGGCCGTGCGCGCGGGCGACGCTCATGATCGCCGGCATGTCGCAGGGCATGCCCATCTGGTGCACGCAGAGGATGGCGCGGGTGCGCGGCGTAATCGCGTCCGCTACCAGATCAGGATCGATATTGAAGCCGTCCGCTTCGATGTCCACGAAGACCGGCGTTGCGCCGCATTGGCGGATCGCGTTGGCGGAAGCGATGAAGGTATGGCTGACGGTGACGACCTCGTCACCCGCCCCGACGCCGAGCGCCATCAATGCGAGGTGGAGAGCGACAGTGCAGTTGGAGACGGCACAGGCGTGCCGGGCGCCGGCGAATGCGGCGAATTCCTGTTCGAAAGCCGCCACTTGCGGACCTTGAGTGAGCCAGCCCGAGAGAACCACGCGGCTCGCTGCGTCGGCTTCCTCCGCGCCGATCAGGGGCTTTGCGATCGGGATCATGACGCCACCTCCACCAAAGTCGCTGGCATCGTCGTTTCGCCGCGCCACCACGAGACAAGGCCGGCAATGCCCTCCTGCGGCGGGACGATGGAGTGGAAGCCGAGCATCTCGCGGGCGGCGGCGGTCGAGGCAAGCCGGCGCGGAACGGGATTGACCGCGCGCTCCTCCATGTGGACAGGCTTCAAGTCCGGCCGTCCCATTGCCGCGGCGAAGAGGCCGGCCAGTTCCAGAAGCGAGGTCTCGGTGCCCGAACCGACATTGAAAACGGCGTCGCTGACGGGTGCCTCCGCGGCAAGGATGTTGGCCCGTGCCACGTCGGCGACATGGACGAGATCCATCGTTTGCAGGCCGTCGCCGAAGATCAGCGGCGGCTCGCCGGCCGCGATCCGCTGCATCCAGCGCACCATCACCTCGGTGTAGCGGCCGTGAATGTCCATGCGCGGCCCGTAGACGTTGAAATAGCGCAGCGCGACATAATCGAGGCCGTACATGTCGTTGAAGGAACGCAGCAGGCCTTCGCCGAACGACTTGGCGGCGCCGTAGAGCGTGCGGTTGCCGTAGGGGTGATGGCCCTCCGCCGTCGGGAAATCCTCCGCCAACCCGTAGATCGACGCCGAAGACGCCATCACCACCTTGCGGACCCCGCTTTCGACGCACAGCCTCAGGAGGTCGTATGTGGCGTCGACCATGACGGCCATCGCCTCGTCCGGCTCGGCGGCGCAATGGGTGATACGCAGCGCGGCCTGATGAAACACGGTGTCGGCGCCTGCGACGAGCGTCTGCATCAGGGCGCGGTCGCGAATATCGCCGCGAACGAGTTCGACGCGGCCCGATGCAAGGGCAGGGGAGAGATTGTCGGTGCGGCCGCGCACCATATTGTCGATCACCACGATCTCGGCGCACTGCGCCGCCACGAGCTGATCGACGACATGCGAGCCGACGAAGCCGGCGCCGCCGGTCACGAGGACACGTTTCCCACCAAGAACGCCCAACCGAGCCTCCTGCCCATCACCCGTTTCACGCCGTCTTGCCATGCCGTCCTCTTATGCTGTCCGGGCGAGCCGTTGCGCCGTCGCCTCGTTCAGGATGTCGATCACCCTCGCCACGCTTTGGTCCGGCAGTTCGGGGAAAAGCGGCAGAGACAGCGTCTCGCGCGCCAGCGCCTCCGATACCGGGAAGTCGCCCGCCTTGTGACCGAGCTCGGCGTAGGCCGGCTGCATGTGGACGGGAACCGGATAGTGGATGTTGGTGGCGATGCCGGCATCGTTGAGAACCGCACGCAGACGGGCGCGATCGCCGGCGCGCACGGCATAGACATGACAGGCATGATCCGCGCCGAACGGCCCCATTGGGAGGTCGAGAGACCCGAATAAGCCGTCATTATAGAGATTGGCGATGCGCCGGCGCGCGGCGTTCCAGCTATCGAGGAGCGGAAGCTTGACGCCGAGAACCGCGCCCTGGACAGCATCCATGCGGAAGTTGAAGCCGTGGCGCACG
>SCRB01000493.1 GCA_004299545.1 Rhizobiaceae bacterium | reverse complement strand
CGATGGCGACGGGCTCGACTTCGTCGGCCTCTCCGTCGATGGCGCTTCTGTCGATCCCGACGCAATGGAGGTGTCGCCGGACCGGCTGGCGCTGCAAAAGCCACCCGCCGCCGAGCGTTTTCGGCTGACGATCGACACGCGCCTCTCCCCCTCCGCCAACACGGCGCTGATGGGGCTTTACCGCTCGAACGGCGTCTACTGCACGCAATGCGAGGCGGAAGGCTTCCGGCGTATCACCTATTTCCTCGACCGGCCGGACATCCTCTCGGTCTTTCACGTCAGGATCGAGGCTTCCAAGGCGGAAGCCCCGCTGCTCCTTTCCAACGGCAATCCAGGCAAGTCGGGCGATCTCGCCGCCGGCTGGCATTTCGCCGAATGGCACGACCCGTTCCCCAAGCCGTCCTACCTCTTCGCGCTCGTCGCCGGCGATCTCGGGTCGATCCATGACGAATTCGTCACCCTCTCCGGCCGCAAGGTGAAGCTCGGCATCTTCGTCGAGCACGGCAAGGAGAAGCGCGCGGCCTATGCGATGGACGCTCTGAAACGCGCCATGCGCTGGGACGAGGAGGTTTTCGGGCGCGAATACGATCTCGACGTTTTCAACATCGTTGCCGTGTCGGATTTCAACATGGGCGCTATGGAAAACAAGGGGCTGAACGTCTTCAACGACAAATATGTCCTGGCCGACGAGGAGACCGCCACCGACAGCGACTACGCCGGTATCGAAGCCGTCATCGCGCATGAATATTTCCACAATTGGACAGGCAACAGAATCACTTGCCGCGACTGGTTCCAGCTCTGCCTCAAGGAAGGGCTGACGGTGTTCCGCGACCATGAGTTCTCCGCCGACCAGCGGTCGCGACCGGTGAAGCGGATCGCCGAGGTGCGCACGCTCAAGGCGCACCAGTTCCCCGAGGACCAGGGGCCGCTCGCCCATCCGGTCCGGCCCCGGCGCTACCGGGAGATCAACAATTTCTACACCTCGACCGTCTACGAGAAGGGCTCGGAAGTCGTCAGGATGATCCGCACCCTGCTCGGCGCGGAAACCTTCCGGCAGGGCATGGACCTCTATTTCGAGCGCCATGACGGGCAGGCGGCGACGATCGAGGATTTCGTGAAAGTCTTCGAGGACGTTTCCGGGCGCGACCTGTCGCAATTCTCACTGTGGTACAATCAGGCCGGGACGCCGAATCTCGCCGTCAAGGCACGCTACGACCAAAAGGCCCGCATCCTGACGCTCGACATCGAGCAGTCGGTCGCCCCAACGCCGTCGGAAAGCCGCAAGAGGCTGATGCACATTCCGCTTGCCTTCGGCCTTGTCAAAGCGGACGGCACGGATGCCACCTACGCTGAAGTCGAGGGCGCAGCCGTGAAAAACGGCCTGATCGAAGTGCGCAAGCGCCACCATACCGTCATCTTCACGGGCGTTCGGGAACGTCCGGTCGTTTCCTTCAATCGCGGCTTTTCCGCACCCGTCACACTGTCGCTGGAACGCCGGCCATCGGACGGCCTGTTCCTGGCGCGCCATGACGGCGACCTCTATTCGCGCTGGCAGGCGCTCAACACGCTCTTCACCGATGCGCTCAAGGCCGCGGCGCTGCGCCGGCGCGGCAACAAGGCACCGGCCTTCGCTCCGGAACTGATCGCGCTTGCCGGCGTGATCGCACAGGACGAAGCGCTCGAACCGGCCTACAGGGCGCTGTCGCTGACGCTGCCGGCGGAAGGCGACATCGCGCGCGAAATGGGCAGCAACATCGATCCCGACGCCATCTTCCAGGCGCGTGAGGCGCTCGTTGCGGCGATCGCGGCGGAAAATACGGCAACCTTCCGGGGCCTTTACGAGGCACTGGCCGAAGGCAACTCCTTCAGTCCCGACGCCGCCAGCGCCGGGCGGCGCGCGCTGCGCAACGCCCTTCTCGACTATCTGTCCGCCGGCGAAGACGCCACGCTGGCGGCGAGCCAGTTCAAGGCGGCGACCAACATGACGGACAGGGCCGCGGCGCTGACGGTGCTTACGCACCGGCACTGGGGAAAGCCGGCGGCAGTCGAGGCGCTTTCGGCCTTCGAGAAGCGCTACGGCGCCGATCCTCTGGTGATGGACAAATGGTACCAGATCCAGGCGACGGTGCCGGGAATCGAAGCGGTCGAGCGGGTCGCGACGCTGATGCGCCACTCCGGCTTTTCCATCGCCAACCCGAATCGGGTCAGGGCGCTCATCGGGACGTTCTCGGCGGCGAACCAGACCGGCTTCAACCGCAAGGACGGGGCGGGCTACGATTTCTTCGCCCGCATCGTGCTCGACATCGATCGGCGCAACCCGCAGCTTGCGGCGCGGCTGGCAACCGCGCTGCGGTCCTGGCGCTCGCTGGAGGCGGAACGGCAGAAACTGGCGCGCGCGGCGCTCGTCGCCATACAGGCGGGGGAGAACCTCTCTACCGATCTGCGCGACATCGTCGAACGGACGCTGGCATAGGCGCGCACGCCGTTCGCCCCCTGCCGAAAAATAAATCCTCTTGACCGGCCAAGGGGGGCTGGACAAGCCGAATCACCTTTGATTCCTTATGGATGATTCGGCGTGCGGCGTACCGGTATCTTTTTCAGGCAGTTGTAACACAGGGGAGAGCCAGTTCGATGGCGAAGGCGGACGCGTGGCACGCGCCCGGAGGGCATGTTTTTGCGCGACGGTCGACGCGGCAAAGAGCCGGGCTAAGGCTGGCCGGGACGGCGCGCCTCATCGCCGCCCCGGCCTACCGCCGGCTGCTCAAGGCCGAACCCTATCTGCGCCGCGCGATCCCGATCCTCACCGTCATCTTCCTCGCCATCGTCGCCGCCGCAAGGCTGTTGTCACTCTCGGCCTGGCACGACGGCATCGAGAGGGATGCGAAGGCCGCTCTGGCCCTGTCGGCGAGCGACCTCGGCAAATCGCTGATGCTGGCAGACGGGAAGACGGCCGACCTGAAGGGACTGACGGAGGCGACGTCCGACAAGGGCGGCTTCGGCCCAGATACCGTGCTGGCGGTGACGGACGGCCATTTCAGGATCATCGCGGCATCGGGCAAGGGCGGCACATGGACCGGGAACTCGCTGCGTGTGATGATGACGGGCGGGCAGCCGCTTTTCATGTTCGGCGAGCGTGCCGGCGTGATGAAAGTGACCATCGGCGACAAACTCTGGTACGCCGCGATCGATCTGACGCCGGATCGCAAACAGGCTGCCGCCGCGCTGGTGCCGGCCGACGCCGTTTTCGCTGAATGGCGGCGCAACGTCGCGCTCAATGTCAGCCTGTTCGTCTTTACCGCCGGTATCCTGCTTCTCGTCCTCTACGCCTATTTCGCGCAGATCACGCGCGCGGAGGCCGCCGACGATCTCTATCTCGAAGCACAGCAGCGCATCGATCTGGCGCTGGCGCGCGGCCGCTGCGGCCTTTGGGACTGGGATATGGCCCGCGGCCGCATGTTCTGGTCGCGCTCGATGTACGACATGCTCGGCTATAAGCCCTGCGAGCAATTGCTCTCCTTCGGGGATGTCGCTGAAATCATCCATCCGGAAGATGTCGATCTCTTCCAGATCGCCAACCGCATCGCCGGGCGCGAAAGCGACCAGATCGACCAGGTGTTCCGCATGCGCCACGCCGACGGCCAGTGGGTGTGGATGCGCGCGCGTGCCCAGGTAGTCGATCCCGATGCGCCGGAACTCCATCTCATCGGCATCGCCATCGACGTGACCGAGCAGCATCGGCTTGTTCAACGCTCTGAAGTCGCGGACCAGCGCCTGCGCACGGCGATCGAGAGCATCCCGGAGTCCTTCGTGCTTTGGGATTCCGCCAGCCGCCTGGTCATGTGCAATACCAAATACGCGCAGGACACCGGCCTTCCCGCCCGCGACCTCAAGGCAGGCTCGCGCAGGGAAGACGTGGAAAAGCGCATGAACCATTTCGTCTTCGAGCGGCGCCTTGCCAATGGCAACGGCAAGAGTGCGGGGACGACCTTCGAAAGGCAGCTGGCGGACGGCCGCTGGCTGCAGGTCAACGAACTGACGACGCGCGACGGCGGCGTCGTCTCGGTCGGCACCGACATCACGCTCCTGAAACAGCATCAGGAGAAGCTCGTGGACAGCGAACGCCGGCAATTGGCAACCATTCATGATCTGTCGGTCGCCCGCAAGGCGGAAGCGGAACGCGCGCAGGAACTCGCTGAACTCAACCGCCGCTATCTCAAGGAAACGGAGCGCGCCGAAGCCGCCAACAAGGCGAAGTCGGAATTCCTCGCCAATATGTCACATGAATTACGCACACCGCTCAACGCCATCATCGGCTTTTCCGAGCTGATGCAGTCGAGCCTGTTCGGCCCACTCGGCTCGGAACGCTACGAAGAATATGTCCACGACATCCACAGCGCCGGTTCCTATCTCCTCGGCGTCATCAACGACATCCTCGACATGTCGAAGATCGAGGCGGGACAGTTCTCGATCGAGCGCGAGGACATCGATTTCGGCCCGCTCATCAGCGAAACCGTCCGCGTCGTCGCGCTGCAGGCCGCCGGCAAGGCCATTACCGTGGAAACCCGCATCGCCGACGCGATGAAGCTCCATGCCGACCGGCGGGCGGTCAAGCAGATCGTCATCAATCTCCTCTCGAATGCGGTTAAGTTCACCGGCGAAGGCGGCCATATCCTCGTCAGGGCACGCAAGGCCGCCGGCGCCGTGCTGGTGACGATCGAGGACAATGGCTGCGGCATCCCGAGCGATGCGCTGAAGAAGCTCGGCCGGCCGTTCGAGCAGGTGCAGAACCAGTTTACCAAGACGCATAATGGGTCGGGACTCGGCCTGGCGATCTCCCGCTCGCTTGCCGAGCTTCACGGTGGCGCGCTCAAGATCCGCTCACGCGAAGGTAAGGGAACGATCGTCGCGGTGCGCATTCCCGACAGCCGGAAATTCCGCAAGGCGGCGTAGCGCGGCCTCAATTTCCATCTACCCCCCTCCGTCTCGGGCTTCGCCCGGAATCTTGCGAGTCGATCCCCTCCCACGCAGCAGGCTATCGAAATCCTTTGCAACGGCTCGTGCCGTGTCCTTCAGTTCCGCCCCCAGCGCGGAAAGGCTGGACAGATCGGTGGCGCGCAGCATGATTTCGAGCAGCCCGGGCGGAATGTCCTTCGGATCCAGCGGTCCCGTCAGGCAAAGCCGGATGATTTGCGTCACCGACTCATAGAGCGCCTTGGCGCGCGACAGTTCCTCGCGGACAGCCGGAGCGGCGAAAACAGGAGCGAGGCGAGAGAGGATCGCGGCGGTTTCCGTCGGCCGTTCCCCGCCTTCGACCGCACCGGTCAGCACCGCCACCTGGGCGATGAATTCGAGGTCGATCAAACCGCCGCGGACGAGCTTGATGTCCCAGGCGTCCCGGGGCGGCTTCTCCTCTTCGATGAGGGCCCGCATCTTCACCGCCTCACGCCTGACCTTGGCCGGATCGCGTGGCTGGGCGAGGACGGAAGCGACCTCCCCTTCCACGAGCGCGCGAAACGCATCGTCGCCGGCAATGGTGCGGGCGCGCGTCAGGGCCATATGCTCCCACGTCCAGGCCTGCTCGCGCTGGTATTTACGGAAAGAAGAGAGATAGGTCGCGACCGGTCCCTTGTTGCCCGAAGGCCTTAACCGCAGGTCAAGTTCGTAGAGAACGCCTTCGGCCGTCGGCGCCGAGACGGCCGCGATGAGACGCTGGGTCAGCCTGATGAAATAGACCGACGGCGGCAACGGTTTTTCACCGTCCGATTCCCCGGCATCCTCGTCATGGTCATAAAGCAGGATCAGATCGACATCCGACCCGGCCGTCAGTTCGCGGCTGCCGAGCTTGCCCATGCCGAGGATGGCAACGGCGCCGCCCCTGACGGCGCCATGGCGCTGGGCAAACTCCGCCCGAACCGCCTGAAGAGCGGCGTCAATGGTCAGGTCGGCGAGATCGGAGAAGGCATGGCCGGCTCGCGCGGCATCGATCGCACCCGTCAGGAGCCTGACGCCGATTAGGAATTTCTGCTCATTGGCAAAGGTTCTGAGGCGGTCGAGCGTCTCCTCGTGAAGCCGGATCCCTTCGAGGAAGGATTCCAGTCTTTCGGCCAGATAGGCGCGGCTCGGCAGTTCGTTCATCAGGCCGGGATCAAGCAGCCCGTCGAAGACGTGCGGGCGGTGCGTGATGATGGACGCAAGACGGGGTGCGGCGCCCATGATCCGTGCCAGAAGCGCCAGTAGCGCAGGATTCGACTGCAGAAGCGAAAAGAGCTGGATGCCGGCCGGCAGGCCCGAGAGAAAGGCATCGAAGCGGGCGAGCGCCTCATCCGCGCGCCGTGTCTCGCCGAAAGCCTGCAACAGGGCCGGCGTCAGCTCGGTCAGGCGCTCCCGCGCCTCCGCCGACTGGGTGGCGCGGTAGCGGCCAAAATGCCAGGTCCGGATGATGCGCGCCATGTCGCTCGGCCGCTCGAAACCCAGGCCGGAAAGCGTCTTCAGCGTATCCGGGTCATCGACGTCGCCGGTAAAGACGAGATTGCCGATACCGGAGGAAAGCTGCGGCGCGGTCTCGAAGAGCGCAGCGTAGTGCCTCTCGACGAGGAGGAGCGAGTCGCGGAAGGCTTGCGCGAAGGCGTCCCGGCTCTCGAAGCCCAGCATATGGGCGATGCGCTCCAACCCTTCGTCGTC
>SCRB01000492.1 GCA_004299545.1 Rhizobiaceae bacterium | reverse complement strand
TCGCTCAACTGTCGAAAAGCGCTTCGAAGCGTGGGGCCGCACGCTATGACGATGCGAGGGAAAACGCGGCGGATGCGTGGTCGGCCTTTGTGGCGGCGCTCTCCAAGTCCGGGGGCAAGGCCTATGAAGGCAGCCGTGACGAGGCGGCGGATGCCTATGCGGCATTCGTGAAGGCGATCTCGAAACATGGATCGCGTGTCTTTGGCACGACGCGCGAGAACGCTGCGGACCTTTACGAGGAAATGCTGGAGCGCGGGTCAGAGGCTGGCCGCCATCTGGCGGAACAGGCGAAAACCGCCGGCCGTCGTGCCGGTGACACAGCGCGGGAGAACCCTGTGGCGACAGTCGTTGCCATCGGCGTGGTCGGCCTGCTGGTGAGCCTTCTTCTGCGCCGGTCGCAGGATTGACCGCGTGGAGCAACTGGTATCAGGCTGAAATCCGCCTGACCGCTTCAAGGCCTTTCAGAATATCCGCCTTCAGATCCTCCACTTCCTCCACGCCGATCTGCAGGCGGATGACGGGGCCGGAATAGTCGCCTTTCGCGACCGTCCGATCGGAGAGGGAAACGGCCACTGCCAGGCTTTCGAAACCGCCCCAGGAATAGCCGAGGCCGAAGATTTCGAGCGCATCGAGGAAGGCGCCCGCTTCCTTCGGGCCACCGCTGGCGAGCACGATCGAAAAAAGGCCGCTCGATCCCGTAAAATCGCGCTTCCACAAGTCGTATCCGGGATGGCTTTCAAGCGCCGGATGAAGGACTTGCGCAACGCCTTCCCGTCCTTCGAGCCACCTGGCCAGTTCGAGCGCGCTTTTTTCGTGATGGGCGAGCCTGACGCCCATGGTGCGCAGGCCGCGCAGGACCTGATAGGCATCGTCCGGTCCGGCGCAGCAACCAAGCGTGATAAAGGTCTCGTGGAGTTGCTTCCAGGTGCGCTCGTTGGCCGAGACGGTGCCGAGCAGCACGTCGGAATGGCCCGCGGGATATTTCGTCGCCGCATGGATGGAGACGTCCACGCCATGGTCGAGCGGTTTGAAGTAGAGCGGCGTCGCCCATGTGTTGTCCATCATGACCACCGCATCGCCTTTATGCGCGGCTTCAGCGATAGCGTCGATGTCCTGCATCTCGAAGGTATTGGAACCGGGCGATTCGGTGAAGACGACGCGCGTGTTGGGCTTCATCGAAGCAGCGATCGCTCCGCCGATTTCGGGTGCGTAATATTCGACCTCCACACCCATTCTTTTCAGCATCGTATCGGCGAAATGGCGGGTGGGGTGATAGACCGAATCGGTAATCAGCACATGGTCTCCGGCCGACAGGAAAGCAAGCAGCGGCAATGTGACGGCGACAAGGCCCGAAGGAACGATCACCGTCCCGGCTGACCCCTCCAACGCATCGATCGCGCCGGCGAGCGCGTCGGACGTCGGCGTGCCGCGCGTTCCGTAAGTGTATTTCTGATTGCGGGAGGCCATCGTGGCCGTATCGGGGAAAAGCACCGTCGAGGCATGGACCACCGGCGGATTGACGAAGCCGAAGAAATCAGCCGGATCGTAACCGATATGCGCCAGGCGCGTGTTCATTCCCTTGTTCTTGGCGTCAAGTCTCGTCATAAGTCGCTGCCCTTGATTGATGAGTCAGGCATAAACAGAGACCAGTTCGCACGCAACCATTGCAAGATGGTCCAGCGGATCGGCCTCGGGAGAAGAACGCATGAACCCACCGAGGTCGGTGAGAAGCCGGCTGCCGGACCGAACTCCACCGCGCCGGGGAGCGGCGCTGAAAAGTGCATGGTTCTCACTGTTTGGTCCGCGGCGGGCGTTTCCTCAGGCCACATGGACCGGCACGATGACCGCAGCGCTCATTGCCGGCCTGGTGCTGATCGTGGCCGCGCACGGCTTCGACGCTACGGCGATCCGGTTTGTGCGCGCGTCGGATTCTCCGGTCGTCCACGCAATGGCGGCGGTGACGAATGTCGGTAAATCCTACTGGTATC
>SCRB01000491.1 GCA_004299545.1 Rhizobiaceae bacterium | reverse complement strand
AACCGAGCCAGTGCGAGCGACTGTCGTATCGGCTCCCGCTGCAATCACGCTGTTTGCGCTCTGAAGGCCGGGCTCGCCAAGCGAAAGCGCAACTTCGACCGCAAAGACAGAGCCTTTGCCCGGTTTGGATCGGACAATAACACGATGGTCAAGCAGGTCGGCCAGGCGTTTGACGATGGAGAGCCCGAGCCCGAGACCACGGCTCCGTTCGTGCTCCGCATTATCGACCTGGTGATATTCTTCGAAGATCGCCTCCGTGTCTTCCGGCGCGATCCCGATCCCTGTATCCCATATCTCGATGCTCAGGACGCCAGGCCGTCGCCGGCAACCGAGCAGGATCTTGCCGCTTTTGGTGTACTTCATCGCGTTTGAAAGAAGATTGCGGATTATCTGCTCGAGCAAACGCGGATCGCTCTGCACCGGAAGGCGGCAGGGGACGACACGCAACGAGAGCCGGCGCGCCTGTGCCGTGTAGCTGAACTGGTCCCGCATCCGTTCGAGCAGGCCGCCGATCGGAAAACTCCTGATCTCGGCGTTGACGATGCCGGCTTCGATCTGGTTGATGTCGAGCAAGGTGTTGAGCATACCTGACATGGCGCCGAGCGTGTCTTCGAGCCGCGCCAGGAGCTTTTTCTGCTTTTCCCCTGTCGCGGTCCTCGTCAGCAGCCCTTGAAGCAGCGCCAGCGTTTGCAGCGGCTGGCGCAGGTCGTGGCTCGCGGCGGCGAGGAAGCGCGACTTGGCGCGCGTCGCCCGCTCCGCTTCGCGCTTGGCCGCCATCAGGGCTTCCGCCGTTCGCCGGGGGTCGGTTACATCCGTAAAGGTGATGACAACGCCCGCGACGCCGTCGTCCTCGGTGTGGTACGGCAGGATGCGGCGGACGTACCAGGCTCCGTCCCGCGCTTCTATTTCCCGCTCCATCGGCGTGTGGGTCTCCAGCACATGCCTGGCGTCTGTCAGAAGCGCGTCATCGGCGGCCAGCAAATTGAGGTCGGTGAGCGGACGGCCGACATCGCTCGAAATGACCCTGAAAAGCAGCTTCGTCGCCGGGGTGAAGAAACGTATGTTCAGGTCCAGGTCGAGGAAAAGCGTCGCAACGTTGGTGCTATAGAGCACATTCTGCAGGTCGTTGGAGGTCGTGCGCTGGCGTCCCAGCGTCTCCTGGAGCTGACCGTTGAGGGCTGTAAGCTCCTCGTTCAGCGACTGCAGCTCCTCCTTGGAGGTCAGCAGCTCCTCGTTCGTAGACTGATATTCCTCATTGACGGACAGGGCCTCTTCGTTGATCGCCTTCTGCTCTTCGCTGGAAATCTCGAGGTCGCGAACAACCTCCTGGAGTTCCGCTCTGGTGGCTTCAAGTTCGCGCTCGAGTTCCGCTGTCCGTGGGACATCGGCCCAAGCGCCGGAGGTTTGCCGTTTCGAATACCCAGTCGGACTGTCGACGAAGCAGATCAGCAACAGTTCCTCGCCTTCGCTGCGAACAGGCCGCACATCGATGCTGAATGAACGACCAGAAGGGCCCTCAAGGCCGGCCCGGCCGCCGGCGAGGACAACATTTGCGTCCGATTGGATAGCCTGCTGGATCGCCGAGCGCAGCCTGGTCCGCAATCCTTCACGCGCCATGGAGATGAGATCGTATGTCGGGACCCCCGGTGCTACGCTCAGATAGCGATCCGTCGGCCCCTGGAAGTACAGGCACTCATGCTTGCGGTTGATCAACACCGCCGCCGGCGCGTAAGCCTCCATGACCAGTCGACGGCAAAGGTCGGCGAGAGCCGCCTGGCGGGAGGGAGCGCGGGTTTGGCCCAGGCGTGGAAGCGCCCGCGCAAGACCGTCGAGGCTCATCGAGAAATCAACCTCGCCCGGCCGCGCATGACCGATATGCCGATAGATGCGATGTGGCTTCGACAGTGCCTCGAAGCGGCCGTCTGACTCGCCGATCGTTTCCGAACCGCCCACAAGGAGAATGCCGCCATCGCGCAATGCGAAATGGAAGAGCCCGATGGCCTTGGCCTGTGCGACGGGACCCAGATAGATCAGGAGATTGCGGCAGGATACCATGTCGAGCCGCGAAAACGGCGGGTCGGCCAGCAGGTCCTGCACGGTGAAGACAACGGTACCGCGCAATTCCGGCAGCACCCTGTAGCCGCGATCCTCTTTGGAGAAGAAATGAGCCAGCCGTTCCGGCGAGACCTCCGAGGCTATCGTTTCCGGGTAGAAGCCCTCCCGCGCAATCGCGACCGCGTCGGCGTCGACATCGGATGCAAAGACCTGCAGCTTGACATTGGCCTTCTCCGCCGTGATCCGTTCCCGAAAGAGCATGGCCAGCGAATAGGCCTCCTCGCCGGTACTGCATCCGGCAATCCAGATGCGCAGGGGGCGATCAGGGCTGCTGTCGCGAATGAGATCCGGAATGACCGTTTCGGCCAGGAAATCGAATACCTGACGGTCGCGGAAGAAGCCGGAGATCGGAAGAG
>SCRB01000490.1 GCA_004299545.1 Rhizobiaceae bacterium | reverse complement strand
CCGGAGGACGATTCGCCGAAGCAGGCGGGCGCCCTTCCGGGAAATCGTGCTCGAACAAAGAGATAGGAGCGGGATACCGTCCTGCAACCCGATGGCATGACGCTCCGTCAGCGAGTGCAAAAAATACCCTGCCCCGATCCGCTTCGCAAACCCTCTTGCCGTTTGAGGCCGACGAAAACCGAATGAAGCCGTCCAGCCCCGCCTACAGCCTGACGAAGCGCCGCAGCACGCTTCGCTGCAAGTGCTCCAGCATCGCCAAAATGCTTTCGCCGTACCGGTCCATGATCCAGAGCGACGCCATTGCGGCAGGAATGGCGAGGATCGCGGCACCGACCATGTCGAGCGGATAGTGAACGCCGATATAGATGCGCGACCATGCGACCAGGGCACCCAGCGCCACCGCCAGCCACGCCACGGCACGGCGGCGCAGCATGAACAGCACCGCGGCCCACACGGCGAAGGCCAGCCCGTGGTTGCTCGGGAAGGAACTGTTCGGGCGATGATGAACCAATGTATGACCGAGATCGAGCATGAAAGGCCGTGGCCTGAAGGCGACCATACCGATCAAGGAACTCAGCACGAGGGCGATGGCGAAACCCAGGACCAGAGCGATCGCCGTCAACCGGTCGCGCCGGCTTCCCGGCAGCCACAGCATTGCAAGATAAACCGGTATGGCGAGGATGACGAATTTCGCCGCAACGATCGCAAGCCAGGCAACGGCGGCATTCGGGGTGGGCCCCGCGTTGAGAAGCAGGAACAATTCGGTGTCGAGCTTGAACATAAGAACCCTGTCCGGTGGAAAACACCGTCCGTTGCATCACGATAATGGCGCGATCATGCCCAATAATTCATTAACCGGCGAACGAATATCGCCGTTTCCAATCCCCGGTGGTGCAGTCTTCCCCTGACGGGTCTGTTCCGCGCTTCGTGACAGTTGTCAGGAAGGCAGGCGGGCGATAGCTTGCTTGACATCAGGACGGGTACGGCTGGTCGGCGAACTGGGTGTACCCATCAAAACAGCCTGCCACAGCGCGGGACCTCAGGGAGAAGAACAGATGGATTTGGGCTTGAAAGGCCGCAAGGCGATCGTTTGCGCCTCGAGCCGGGGATTGGGGCGCGGCTGCGCGACGGCACTTGCGGAAGCCGGCTGCGATCTCGTCCTCAACGGACGCGACGCGGACAAGCTGAAAGCGACGGCGAACGATCTTCGCAAGCGCTTTGGCGTGAATGTCATCGAAATCGCGGCGGATGTTTCGACGCCGGACGGGCAGAAAGCGCTGCTCGACGCCTGCCCCCAACCGGACATTCTCGTCAACAATAATGGCGGACCCAAGCCCAAGCCCTTCCGGGACCTCGACCGCCAGGCGATCCTCGACGGGGTGGCGCAGAACATGGTAACGCCGCTCGAGCTGACCCGGGCGGTGATCGACGGCATGGCCGAGCGCGGCTTCGGACGCATCGTCAACATCACCTCGCTTTCGGTTTACCAGCCGATTCCCGGGCTCGACCTGTCATCGGGCGCGCGCGCCGGGCTGACGGCGTTCCTGGCCGGCGTCGCACGCACGGTCGCAGGCAGCAATGTGACGATCAACAATCTCCTGCCGGGCAAGTTCGATACCGACCGCATCCGTGCCACGACGCGCTTTGCCGCGGAAAAGGCCGGCATATCGGAAGAGGAAGGAATTGCCAGGGTCGCCGAGGACATTCCCGCCAGGAGGCTCGGCACGACAGAGGAATTCGGCAGGGCCTGCGCCTTCCTGTGCTCGGCCAGTTCAGGCTATATCACTGGCCAGAATCTCATCCTCGACGGCGGCCTCTACAAAAGCGCCTTCTGAACGGATCCGAAAACGACAATTCACATCAGGAAAAAGGAACAGGAAATTGAAACTTCTCAGATTTGGAGAAAAGGGCAAGGAGAAGCCTGGCGTTATCGACAGGAACGGCATCGTCCGCGATATCTCTTCGCTGGTACCTGATTTCTCGCCGGAAACGATCTCGCTTTCGCTTCTCGACAAACTGTCCAAGGCGAATCTTTCGGCCCTGCCGGAAGCGCCGAAGAACGGACGCATCGGCGCTCCCGTCTCGCGCGTCGGGCATTTCATCGCGATCGGCCTCAACTATGCCGATCACGCGGCGGAAACCGGCGCGCCGATTCCCAAGGAGCCGATCATCTTTTCGAAGGCCCCGAACGTGCTGAACGGGCCGAACGACGATGTGCTCCTGCCGAAAGGCTCCGTGAAAGGCGATTGGGAGGTCGAACTTGCGGTCGTCATCGGCAAGCGCTGCGACTATGTCGAGGAGAAGGACGCGCTCGCGCATGTCTTCGGCTACGCGCTCTGCAACGACGTTTCGGAGCGCGAATATCAGGTGGAGCGCGGCGGCCAGTGGATGAAGGGCAAAAGCGCCCCGACATTCGGCCCGCTCGGCCCCTGGCTGGTGACGGCCGACGAGATGGACAATCCGCAGAACCTCGACATGTTTCTCGATCTGAACGGCAGGCGGATGCAGACGGGCAATACCGGGACGATGATCTTTCCGGTGGCCGGGATCATCGCCTATCTATCGCGCTTCATGGTGCTCGATCCGGGCGACGTCATTACGACCGGCACGCCTCCCGGCGTCGGCATGGGCATGAAGCCGCCGCTCTACCTCAAGAACGGCGACGTCATGCACCTCGGCATCAAGGGTCTCGGCGAGCAGACGCAAAAAGTCGTCGCGCGCTGATTATCGACGGCGGAAGGCCGGCTATCGTCCGCAGCCGGCCTTCACCCCAACTTTGCCGCGCATTCCCGGATGGCGTCGAAGGCGGCGTCCACGTCGGCTTCCGTCGCGTCGGTCTGCCCAACCTGGAAGCGGATCGCGACCTCCCCGTCGACGCGCGTCTGCGTCAGGTAGATCCGCCCGTCATTGTTGATCGCCTCGACCAGCGCCAGATTATGGGCATTGAGATCCTTGATGCCCGCCGGCCGGTGGCGGAACGAAAAGAGCGAAAGCATCGGCTGCGTGACGATCTCGAAATGCGGCTCGGCCGCCAGCCTCGCCGCGAGCCCGCCGCTCCAAGCGACATGGTTGCGGATCATCTTGCGCAAGCCTTCGAGGCCTTGCGCTCGCAGGAGGAACCAGACCTTCAGCGCCCGGAACCGCCGCCCGAGCGGCACCGACCATTCCGAATAGTTGATGACGCCGTCATGGCCGTGCGTCTTCAGATATTCCGGCCTTATGGCGAGCGTCCTGACGAGGCTTTCCGGGTCACGGACGAAATGCGCCGAACAGTCGAACTGGGCGCCCAGCCATTTATGCGGATTGAAGACGACGGAATCCGCCTGTTCCACGCCGGCCCAGAACCGCCGGTATTCGGGGCAGACCATCGCTGATCCCGCCCAGGCAGCATCGACATGCACGTAGAGGCCGTGTTTCGCGGCAACGGCGCACACCGAAGCAACATTGTCCGTGCCGCCGACACTGGTACCGCCGACGCATGCGACAATCCCCACCGGCAGGAACCCCGAATCGCGGTCCTTGACGATCTGGCGGTCGAGCGCCGTGGCATCCATGGCCCGCAACGGCCCCTCGCCCGCGATGCGGACCAGATTCTCCTCACCGATCCCCGCGACCCAAATGGCGCGGTCGATGGAGGTGTGGACCTGTTCCGAGCAATAGACACGCAGCGGTGGCTGTGACGAAAGGCCCTGCCGATTGCCCTGCCAGCCAAGCGCCCGCTCGCGCATGGTCAG
>SCRB01000489.1 GCA_004299545.1 Rhizobiaceae bacterium | reverse complement strand
GCTTTGCTGAATATTCGACGCCGATCCTGACGGCGTCATCACCGGAAGGCGCACGCGATTTTCTGGTGCCCTCGCGCATCCATCCGGGCAATTTCTACGCGCTGCCGCAGGCGCCGCAGCAATACAAGCAGCTGATCATGATGTCGGGCTTCGATCGCTATTTCCAGATCGCGCCGTGTTTTCGTGACGAGGACCCGCGCGCCGATCGCCTGCCGGGCGAGTTCTACCAGCTCGATGTCGAAATGAGCTTCGTCACCCAGGACGACGTCTTCGAGACGATGGAACCGGTCATCCGTGGCGTCTTCGAGGCCTTCGCCGGAGGCAAGCCGGTGACGCAGGAATTTCGCCGCATTCCTTTTGACGAAGCGATGCGCAAATACGGTTCCGACAAGCCGGACCTCCGCAACCCAATCGAGATCCAGGACGTCTCGGAACATTTCCGCGGCTCGGGCTTCAAGGTTTTTGCCGGCATCCTCGCCAATGACGAGAAGGCCGAGGTGTGGGCCATCCCGGCGAAGACAGGCGGCTCCAGAGCCTTCTGCGACCGCATGAACAGTTGGGCGCAGGGCGAAGGCCAGCCGGGCCTCGGCTATATTTTCTGGCGGCGGGAAGGCCCGGTTCTGGAGGGTGCCGGCCCGATCGCCAAGAATATCGGTGCGGAGCGCACCGAGGCGATACGCACCCAGATGGGCCTTGATGCGGGCGACGCCTGCTTTTTCGTCGCCGGTGATCCGAAGAAATTCGCGCCGTTTGCCGGCGCGGCGCGGACGCGGGCGGGTGAGGAACTCGACCTTGTCTACCGCGACCGTTTCGAACTCGCCTGGATCGTCGATTTCCCCTTCTATGAGTGGAACGAGGAAGAAAAGAAGATCGATTTCGGCCACAACCCGTTCTCCATGCCACAGGGCGGCATAGACGCGCTGACGGGCAAGGATCCGCTCACCATCAAGGCATTCCAGTACGACATCGTCTGCAACGGTTTCGAGATTGCGTCGGGCGGCATCCGCAACCATTTGCCGGAAACGATGGTCAAGGCGTTCGAGATCGTCGGACTCGACCGCGCCACGGTCGAGGAGCGTTTCGGCGGCCTCTATCGCGCCTTCCAGTACGGCGCACCGCCGCATGGCGGCATGGCGGCCGGCATCGACCGCATCGTCATGCTTCTGGTCGGCGCGAAGAACCTGCGCGAGGTGACGATGTTCCCGATGAACCAGCAGGCTTTCGATCTGCTGATGGGCGCACCGTCGGCTGCCACGCCGCAGCAATTGCGCGAACTCAGCCTGCGCACGGTAGCACCGAAGGCCGAATGATGGCGGCCGCGCCGCGCCTGCTGGTGACGGGCTTCGAGCCTTTTCCCGGCGCGCCGGTCAATCCGACCGAATGGCTGGCAAAGACATTGCAGAAAGAACCGCCCGAAGGATCTTCCGCGTTTCAGGCGGAGGTGCTGCCGGTCGACTACACGGCTATCCGTCCGGCGCTTTCCGGGATCGGCCGCGCATTCCGGCCGGACATCGCCATCCATTTCGGGCTGGCGGCGGAATGCCATGGCTTCCGCCTTGAACGGATCGCCCGCAACAGTTTCGCTGGCGCGCGGCCCGACAATGCCGGCGCCATGCCGTCGTCGGAGAAGATCTGCGAAGGCCCGGCGGAACTGCCGTCAAACCTGCCGCTTGAGGCGATCCATGATGTGCTCGCCGCTGACGGCCTCCCCGTCGAATGGTCGGACAATGCCGGCGCCTATCTGTGCAACATGGTTTTCACCCTGTCGCGGGCGCACGGCATCAAGGATTTTTCTCCGGCAATGAGCGGCTTCGTCCACGTGCCCCCGGTCGGCGCCGGAACTGCGCTCGCAAACGCTGAACTACTCTCGGGCGCCAAGATCGTTATTGCGCAGGCGATAGCGGCATGGAACGTTTCGCCTGCGCCGGCATAACCGCCGAATTACTGGTTGGCCGTCACCGTGACGCCAAGCTGGTCGGGGATCTGTTTCGGCGCGGCCATGGCGCCAGCGATCAATATGCCGAGCGGAAGCGGCGAAGGGGGCGCAGCCGTGACGGTCAGGCTTTTCGGGTCGTCAAGGAATTTCGATACCGCGGCCGTCACCTTTGCCGAGAATTCGGGATTGTTCATCTTGGCAAGCGCAAAGGGCAGTATAGCCTTTGCCTGATTGATGATGTCTCCCCGCTTCATATGCTGCTGGGCGGCCAGGTAATCGACCACCTTGCCTGTGAGCGAGGCATCGGTGAAGCTGATCTTCGCGCTGCTGAACGACAATTGCTGCAGGAGACCGAGCAGAACGAGGCCCTGGGCGGAATTGTTCTTCTTCGGATGCGCCATCATTTCCTCGCGGACCCGGCGGACCGATTTGATAAAATCCCTGGTGTAGCCGCTCATGTCGAGACTGATCGCCAGCTTGCCGGCATTGTTGACCGAGACCTCATATTTGCCGATGTCCATCCTGCCGTCGCTGGGGGACCAACTGCCCGCCATTTCGATCGCGCCGTCGATCGTCTCGTAGCCGAGCGCCTGGATGACGACCTTGGCTTTCGGGTCCTCCGTCGCCGACAAATCGGCAGTAAAATGCTCGACGGCACCGCTGAATTTGAGCGGACCGCCGTTGCCGCCCGGCGTTATATCGATGTGGCAATTGCTGGCATCGAAGACGGCATCATCGCCGTTCTTGACGAGAATGTCCTGAATTTGGGCGTGGTCGTAGAGCATCAGCCCCGCCATCGGATCGTCTTTGTCGCCGGGTGCGGGAAGCCTGAGGCCGGAAATCCCTATGCCACTCGCGGCGACGGTCGTCCCGTCGCTCGTGACGCTGTAATCGGGCATCGTCACCTTGCCGATCAGGTAGGCGCCGTTCTGCTCGCTGATGCCGGCCAGTGTAACGTCGCCGACTGCGGCAGGCTTCGCGCTGCCTTCCGCGCTGGCCGTCACGCCGTGCAGGACCATGGAAGAATCGTCCCCGCTGACGCTGCCCCAGGCAAGCGTGACGCCCTGTTCCGCGAAGGTTGCCTTCAGACGAGCCGCCACGTCGTTGGGGTCCGCCGCATGCGCGTTCGCCACGCCAAAGACCAAGATGACGGTCGAAAGGATTGAACCCTGCAAGAGGCCGCGCGTCTTCGACATAAAGTCTCCCTACAATGAACCAGTGATGCCGGAAAGCCGTGTTAGCATTATTACGCCGTCGCGGACAGAAGCAGATTGCAAGCGCGATGAACACACTTCGCGGACGCTGGAACACGATTCGGAAAACTGGATACCAGTTCTCCGAAAAGATCATGCATAATCAAAAAGTTATGAGAACGATGTGACTCCGTCTCATCGTACCAACCTCTAACGGCCCACACGGCTTAATCGGCTTTCGTCCTTCCCGCTGCCAGATAGATCACGCCGGCAAGCAGAATGAGGACAAGCGGCAGCCAGCCGCGCCGCAACATGGTTTCGACCTGGTGTGTGAGAGTTTTCTCCCGGCGGTGGAGCGGTACGTCGATCATTTCCGCCAGGGCGCCGAGCGAACCGTCCTGCGCGATGCGGTCTCCGTCTTCAAAATCGTCATAAGCCTCGCCTTGCGCCGGCCGGTAGGCGGCGCTGACCAACCGGACAAGTTTCACGATACCCTGTTTGGAGATGCTTTCATCGACGGGAACGATCCGGAACGCGACATAGCCGCGACGGTCGAAGAGCGCGAGTTTGGCGTTCAGCAGCGAATGTCCGTCCCAGTCCAGCGCGAATGCATAGAAAAGGAGATTATGGTCGTGGTCGAGAGTCGGCTGAACCGCCCAGCCGGACGGCGTAATCAGGGAACCGGTTTCCTTTGCCTGTCTCCGCAGCCCGGCGACGAAGCTGTCCCATATGGAAGTCACCTCGACCCGCCGGTCCGAATGGTCCCAATTGTCGAAGGTGATGTGGCCGTCCTGGTTCGGCTTTTCCACCACGAGCGTGGCAATCCCGGCGGAGCGTTCCGACACCATCGCATCCACGCCCTTGCAATGCGTCCAGCCCCAATTGTGGAGCACGCGGCAGGCATCCTCGTGCGTGTAATATTCCGCATCCGGGCCGATCGGGTCGAGCGTTCCGCGTTCGAGCGCCAGAGGATAGTGGAAAGGCCGCGCAAGAATCTCCCCGAGCGCCTGGGCATGCGCCGAAGAAGGCGCCCCGGCCAGGAACACGGCGGCAAGGCCGGCGGCGCAAAGGATGGGCCAAAAATGTTTCATGCGTCCGCACAGGCCGCAGATTGCGGCGCTTCGCCGGATATTCCCGTTCGAATTGTGGCATTGCAAAGGCATCCGCGCCGGATGCAGCGAGTTCTCCGCGCTTGACGCCATCACCACGCCATGCCTCTTGCCGCGAATCGTCATGTCCGTTAACCGGACAGTATGGGAAAATCTCTCGTTCCGCCTTCCGGAGGCGATGGCGGCCATCATATCGAGCCAGTGGACCTGAAGAAAGCGCTGGAAGAGCGCTATCTCGCCTATGCGCTCTCCACCATCATGCACCGCGCGTTGCCGGACATGCGCGACGGGCTGAAGCCTGTCCAGCGCCGCATCATGCATGCCATGCGGCTCCTGCGCCTCAACCCCGAGCAGGGCTTCGCCAAATGCGCCCGCATCGTCGGCGAGGTCATGGGCAAGTTCCATCCGCATGGCGACCAGTCGATCTATGACGCACTGGTGCGGCTCGCGCAGGATTTTGCTGTGCGCTACCCGCTTGTCGACGGCCAGGGCAATTTCGGCAATATAGATGGCGATAACGCCGCCGCCATGCGCTACACCGAAGCGCGCATGACCGAGGTGGCGACGGAGCTCCTTTCCGGCATCACCGAGGACGCGGTCGATTACCGTCTGACCTATAACGAGGAAGACGAGGAGCCGGTCGTCCTTCCGGGCGCGTTCCCCAATCTTCTCTGCAACGGTTCGACCGGCATCGCCGTCGGCATGGCAACCTCGATTCCCCCGCACAACGCCGCCGAGATCTGCGATGCCGCGCTCCATCTGATCGAGAACCCCGAGGCAGATCTCGATCGGCTGATGCAGATCGTCAAAGGGCCGGACTTCCCGACAGGGGGCGTCATCGTCGACAGCCGCGATTCCATCGTCGAAGCCTACAGAAGCGGCCGCGGCGGCTTTCGTGTCCGCGCCAAATGGGAGCAGGAGGACCAGGGCCGGGGCACATGGGTGATCGTCGTCACCGAAATCCCCTATCAGGTGCAAAAGGCGCGGCTTGTCGAGAAGCTCGCCGAACTGATCCTGGCACGCAAGGTGCCGCTTCTGGAGGATGTGCGCGACGAAAGCGCCGAGGACATCCGCCTCGTGCTGGTGCCGAAGAGCCGCAGCGTCGATTCTTCGATCCTGATGGAATCGCTTTTCAAGCTCTCGGATCTCGAAGCGCGCATTCCCCTCAACATGAACGTTCTGTCGCGCGGCAAGGTGCCCAACGTCCTGTCGCTCAAGGATGCGCTGAGGGAATGGCTCGACCACCGCAAGGAAGTGCTCATCCGGCGCTCGCGCCATCGCCTGGGCGAGATTGGGAAACGGCTGGAAATCCTCGGCGGGTACCTGATCGCCTATCTCAACATCGACGAGGTGATCCGCATCATCCGCGAGGAGGACGAGCCGAAACAGGAGATGATCGCGCGCTTCGGGCTGACGGATGTGCAGGCGGAAGCGATCCTCAACATGCGCCTGCGCAATTTGCGCAAGCTCGAGGAATTCG
>SCRB01000053.1 GCA_004299545.1 Rhizobiaceae bacterium | reverse complement strand
GTATCTGGGCCGAGATCGACCTGCCCTGCCCCGTCGAACTCATCCGCTAGCGAGGTTCCATGCCCGTTATCCAGTCGCAGGTATCTCTCTCCTCCGATGCCTTCAGGGCCAATGCCGAGCGGATGGAGGAACTCGTCGCCGAGATCGCGGAAAAGGCCGGAGCAATCGAGCGCGGCGGCTCGGACGAAGCGCGCAAGCGCCACCTCTCACGCGGCAAGCTCCTGCCGCGTGAGCGCCTGGCGCAACTGCTCGACACCGGCGCTCCCTTTCTCGAGATCGGCCAATTCGCCGCCTATGGCATGTATGGCGAGGACATTCCGTCCGCCGGCATGATTGCCGGCATCGGCCGCGTCGAAGGACATGAGGTCATGGTCGTGGTCAACGACGCCACGGTGAAGGGCGGCACCTACTATCCGATGACGGTCAAGAAGCACCTCAGGGCGCAGGAGATCGCGCGGGAGAACAACCTGCCTTGCCTCTATCTCGTCGACTCGGGCGGCGCGAACCTGCCGAACCAGGACGAGGTGTTCCCTGACGCCATGCATTTCGGCCGTATCTTCTACAACCAGGCCAACATGTCGGCGGCCGGCATCCCGCAGATCGCCTGTGTCATGGGCTCCTGCACGGCCGGCGGCGCCTATGTGCCGGCGATGTCGGACGAGACGATCATGGTCAGGAACCAGGCGACGATCTTCCTCGGCGGCCCGCCGCTGGTCAAGGCGGCAACCGGCGAGGACGTCAGCGCCGAGGAGCTTGGCGGTGCCGACGTGCACACGCGCATTTCCGGCGTCGCCGACCATTACGCGATGGACGACGTCCATGCGCTGGCGATCGCGCGGCGCATCGTGAAGAACCTCAATCGCAAGAAGACGATCGGCCTCGCTCTCCAGACGCCTCGGCCGCCGCTCTACGACCCGCACGAGATCTATGGCGTCATCCCCGCCGATCCGCGCCAGCCCTATGATGCGCGCGAGGTGATCGCACGCATGGTGGACGGTTCGGAACTGGACGAATTCAAGGCCAATTACGGCACGACGCTTGTCACCGGCTTCGCGCATCTGCATGGGCTTCCGGTCGGCATCCTCGCCAATAACGGCGTGCTCTTCTCCGAAAGCGCGCAGAAGGGCGCGCATTTCATCGAGCTTTGCACACAGCGCGGCATCCCGCTTCTCTTCCTGCAGAACATCACCGGCTTCATGGTAGGCCGGAAGTACGAGGCCGGCGGCATCGCCAAGGACGGCGCCAAGCTCGTCACGGCGGTGGCGACGGCGCGGGTGCCGAAGGTGACGATAATCATCGGCGGGTCCTTCGGCGCCGGCAATTACGGCATGTGCGGCCGCGCCTATTCACCGCGTTTCCTGTGGATGTGGCCGAACGCGCGCATCTCGGTCATGGGCGGCGAACAGGCCGCGACCGTTCTCGCCATGGTCAAGCGCGAGGGCATCGAGCGGAAGGGCGGCAACTGGACCGCCGAGGAGGAGCAGAAATTCAGGAAGCCGATCCTGATGAAATATGAGCACGAAGGCCACCCACTCTATTCCTCCGCGCGGCTGTGGGACGACGGCATCATCGACCCGGCGAAAACGCGGGAAGTGCTGGCACTGAGCCTGAGTGCCGCGCTGAATGCGGAGGTGGAGGAGACGCGATTTGGGGTGTTCAGGATGTGAGGGATGGCGTTAGTCTTTCATGCGCCAATATTGAACGCCATCCAAAGAGACAGATTCGATTGCATACCTCTCACTTGGGGGTTTGTTTGCTTTCAGCAAATTAAATATGTCGCTCATGATAATTCTACTGCTTGCTGGGTATCCATGCGAAAAATTACCCAAGCCTAGCTTATTTACTATTACAGTATCCATGCCATTGAATACGAATTTCGGCGGTGTTATACCAACTCTTGGGAAATTGTGAAGCCATCCAGAAATTTTAAGTGCCTTGTCTTTGTCTGATACATACGAAATTGTTCTCTTACAGTTTTTAACGGCGTGCTTCGCCAAATTGGGCATTATGGCTGAATCTACATCCGCCGCAGCTAAAATCACCTGATTAATTGACTTCAATACCCGTTTGCGCCCATTAGCCAGAACCTCCAAC
>SCRB01000488.1 GCA_004299545.1 Rhizobiaceae bacterium | reverse complement strand
TCCTTCCTGGCAACGCCTGCGAAATTCCTGGCTGCGAGCCTAACCCTGCCGGTCGCTCTTGATGTTGGCCGGCACACTTTCGCGATCTTCAACAGGGTCGAGTGGTTTCTCGCCGCTGCGTTCCTTGTCCTTACGCTTCTGCGTCCTCGCGACCTGATCGTCGCTGCAGGGGGGATTATTTCGGCGCTCATCGTGCTGTTTGAAACGCTTTGGCTGCTCCCGCTTCTCGATCAGCGCGTCGGGCTGATCATCGCCGGCGAGCAGCCGCCTCCCTCGAGCGACCACATCATCTATATCATTGTGGAGGTATTGAAGCTTTTCGTGCTCGGCGTTGTTGCCGCTGTGACGGCTTATCGTCTTTTCACGACGCTTCCATCGGGTGCAGATCACCGAGCTTTCCAACTTCAGCGACGGTTATAGCGTCCGGCCGGCGCGATCGCGATGCCGTTCAGTGTGCGGTTTCCTTTCTTATGTTGTCGAACGGTTCAGGAGAGTAGAAATGAAACTTCAATGGCATACCTGCGTGAGCGCTGCCGTTGGCCTGCTGGCTGGCGCTTTGGTGGTTTCCGCCGCCAACGCACAGGAGTCAGCGGTGGTCTATAAGGCCGAGCTCTCGCCTCTCAACTCCAAGGTGACCGGATCCGATGCCTCGGGCGAGGCCACCTTCACGGTATCGGGCGATCAACTGACAATCCGTATCTCCGTCAAAGATGTACCGCCCAGCATAGAGCATTGGCAGCACTTTCATGGATTTGCCAAGGGCGACGAGCAGGCCCAATGCCCGACCGTGAAGGATGATACCAACGGCGACGGGATCATTGATCTCATCGAGACCGAGCCGAAGGCCGGAACAACGATGGTGCCCTTCAATGCCGATCCTGTCGCATTCGCTATTCCGAAGAACACTTATCCGCAATCGGATGTCAACGGCTCGTACACTTATGAAAAGACTGTCTCCCTGAAGGCCCTGGAGACGGCGTTCGAAAAGCAGTTTCCCGGCCAGGAGCTCGACCTCGACCGGCGCGTCGTCTTCATCCATGGCGTTCCGTCTTCGACCAAGCTGCCGTCGAGTGTCGCTTCGCTTGGCGATATTCCGGCACAGGTGACATTGCCCATTGCCTGCGGTGCGATCAGGAAATCAGGGAATTGACCTTCGGCGATTAGAGGCTTGGCCTCGGCGGCAAGGCTCATAAGTGGCGGCGAGAGGCCGCCGCATCGCTGATCCGACCGAGCTTTCGAAACACGGAGCCTACGACCATCATGAAGATCACCGGCTTTCGAACCGCCGATATCCGCTTTCCGACATCAAATCAGCGTGACGGCTCGGATGCGATGAATCCCGATCCTGATTATTCGGCTGCCTATGTCGTTCTCGAGACCGATAGCCCTGGCATGGAGGGGCATGGTCTGACCTTCACGATCGGGCGTGGCAACGATCTGTGCGTGGCGGCGATCGAGGCACTGGCGCCGCGCGTCGTCGGCTTCGACATGGATGAGATCGCTGGCGACATGGGAGTTTTCTGGCGGCATATAACAGGCGACTCGCAATTGCGGTGGCTCGGTCCCGACAAGGGAGTCATGCATCTCGCGACTGCGGCTGTCGTCAATGCGGTGTGGGATCTGTGGGGAAAGAAAGACGGCAAGGCGGTCTGGCAGCTCGTTGCCGACATGACGCCCGAGGAGATCGTCCGTTGCGTCGATTTTCGCTACCTCACCAACGCCCTCACCAGGCATGAGGCGATCGACATTCTTGCCCGTGCCGCCGAAGGCAAGGAGGAACGGCACGCCATGCTTTTGCGCGAAGGCTATCCTTCCTACACGACTTCCGCCGGCTGGCTCGGCTATCCGGAAGAAAAGATGCGCCGCCTTGTCCGCGAGGCGGTCTCTGCGGGCTGGACCCACATCAAGCTCAAGGTCGGTCGGGATCTGGAAGACGATATCAGACGCTGCCGCGTGATGCGCGAGGAGGCCGGTGACGGTATCATCCTGATGATCGACGCCAATCAAGTCTGGGAGGTCGGCGAAGCGATCAAATGGGTCAATGCGCTGGCCGAGTTCCATCCGTGGTTCATTGAGGAGCCGACATCCCCTGACGACATTCTCGGTCATGCCGAAATTCGCCGCGCGGTTGCTCCGGTGAAGGTCGCAACGGGTGAAATGTGCCAGAACCGCATCATGTTCAAGCAGTTCCTGCAGGCCGAGGCACTCGATATCGTGCAGATCGATGCGGCGCGGGTTGGCGGGCTTAACGAGAACCTTGCGATTATGCTGCTGGCGGCGAAGTTCGGCAGGCCTGTCTGCCCACACGCTGGTGGCGTCGGATTATGCGAATATGTGCAGCACCTTTCGATGATCGATTACCTCGCTATCTCGGGCTCGATGGAAGGCCGCGTAATCGAGTATGTGGACCATCTGCACGAGCATTTCCGCTATCCTTGTGTCGTCCGAAATGGAAGGTATATGCCGCCTCTCGATCCCGGGTTCTCG
>SCRB01000487.1 GCA_004299545.1 Rhizobiaceae bacterium | reverse complement strand
TCCCCAACCCGGACGTCCCCTCCGGAACCGTCACGCAGGTCGTCCAGACAGGCTACGTCATCGGCGACAGGGTGCTGCGCCCGGCAATGGTCGGCGTGTCGAAGGGCGGCCCGAAGACGGCGGCTCCGCAACCCGCAGCCGAACCCGGCCCGCCCGACGCGCGCGCCGAAAAGGACGCCTGAGCGGCGCACATCGCTCCCGTCGGCCTGTTGCCGGCCGGCCACACTCCTTTCCCCTTCGGAACTTTCTTCCGGAACAGAAAGCCACTTGCCGCATTGGGGCCTTCATAGGCGCCCAAATCGGGGGTGGGCAGGGAAAGGAGTGAACATATGTCACGCACCATTCTGGCGGCAATTGCCGCCTTCGCCCTCGGCACGACCGCTCTCACCGCAACGGCGTATGCGGCAGACGTGGTCGAGCAACCGCCAGCACCGCCGGCCGCCCCCATCATTACTGCCCCGGCTTTCACCTGGAGCGGCTTTTATATCGGCGGCAATGTCGGCTATGGCTGGGCGGATGCCGGCCCGAATGACGATAACGGCGTCATTGGCGGCGGTCATATCGGCTATAATTACGAATGGAACCCAATCGTTCTCGGCATCGAGGGCGACATGGACGCCAGCGGCATGAAGTTCGACGGCCGCAGCGTCGACTACACGATCACCGGCCGCGCCCGCCTCGGCTACGCTATCGACCGCTGGATGATCTACGGCACCGGCGGTGTCGCCTATGCCAAGGCCGGTCCTTTCGACGATACGGGCTGGGTCGCCGGCGCCGGCATCGAATGGGCCGCGACCAACCATATAGTTCCCGGCATCGAATACCTGCATTACGGCTTCGGCAATTTCGACCATACCGGCATCGACGCCAATGCGGACGTGATCCGCGCGCGCATCAGCTTCAAGTTCTGACCGCCAACCGGCAGGAACGTCCTCAACAGCCCCCCGGCGCGCATGCCGGGGGAATTTCATGGGACCGCCGGTCGTGCACGATCGCCGGCGGCCACAGTAACGTCAAAGTGAACTCCCGCCCTGTTCCCGATAACCTCGGCATCAAATGGGCGTGAGACTTCCGCTTTTCATGGAAACGCGAAGAACACGCCCGTATAGTCGCGGAGTGAATTCTGACTTCATTCCGATATCGGGAGGTTCGCGATGACCACGAGGCGCTTCTTTCTGACAAGCGTAGCCGGCGGCGCGGCGCTTGCCGCCGCCGCTCCCTGGTGGAGCCGCCCATCACGGGCCGCGGAAAAATTCGCCGTCACGCATACCGATGCCGATTGGCGCAAGCTCTTGACGCCGGCGCAGTACGGCATCCTCAGGGAAGGCGGTACGGAAAGGGCCTTTTCCTCGCCTCTTCTTAACGAACATCGCAACGGCGTCTTTGCCTGCGCCGGCTGCGATCTCGCCCTCTTCTCGTCAAAGACGAAATTCGAGAGCGGGACCGGCTGGCCGAGCTTCTGGGCGCCGCTCCAGAACGCGGTGGCGACCTCGCGCGATCTGACCTACGGCATGGTGCGCACCGAGGTGCATTGCAGCCGTTGCGGCGGGCATCTCGGCCACGTATTCGACGACGGCCCGCAACCGACCGGGCTGCGCTACTGCATGGACGGGCTGGCGCTCACCTTCAAGCCGATGACGTCCTGAAGCCACCCGCGGGAGCGCGGATCCACGGCATGACCCGTTCAACCAGCCGGACAGGAGCCGGACCATGACCAGCCTTCGCAATGAAAAACGCCCGTCGCGCGGATTTCCCTGGAAATTGTTGCTGGGCACGCTGATGCTCGCTTCCGCCGGCGGTTTCCTCGCCACCCGTTCGCAGGCCCAGGATGCCCGTACCATTCCGGTCCCCACCATCGACGAGCCGGCTGGTGCCGGCCATTCGGAGGTTGCCGTTCTGGCCGGCGGCTGCTTCTGGGGCGTGCAGGGCGTATTCCAGCACGTCAAGGGCGTCGAGCAGGCCGTGTCGGGCTATGCCGGCGGAGGCAAGGCGACGGCGGATTATGAAACCGTCAGCACGGGTACGACGGGCCATGCGGAATCGGTGAAGATCACGTTCGATCCGCATAAGATCAGCTACGGCAAGCTCCTGCAGATCTATTTTTCCGTGGTGCAGGACCCGACCGAGTTGAACCGGCAGGGGCCGGACGACGGCACCCAGTACCGCTCAACGATCTTTCCTCAGGACGCCGAGCAGGCGAAGGTGGCGAAAACCTATATCGCGCAGTTGGACAAGGCGCATGTCTTCGGCGCGAAAATCGTGACGACCATCGAGCCGGGCAAGGCATTCTATCCCGCCGAAGGCTACCACCAGAACTTCCTCGTCCGGCACCCCGACTACCCCTATATCGTCATCAACGATCAGCCGAAGGTCGCCAATCTGAAGCGCTTCTTCCCGCAGGAATACCGCGGCCAGGCTGTTCTCGTGGCGAATGCGTCGGACTGATCGACCGGGAGCAGCGGATTTGCCTGCCGCAGGGTTTCCAGTCCGCCATGAAAGGTTTTACATGGTGACGACTGGACGACTTTGAGATACGGGATCCGGCTTCGACCAGTCCCGTTGAGGAGATGGCGGCAATGAAGCGCTCGCGTGTCAACCGCATCATGGAAGAGGCCGACGCGTTCATCCGCTCCTTCGGCTACCGGTTGCCGCCCTTCGCCTACTGGTCGCCCGACGAAATGCGCCAGCGACGCGCCGAAAGCGGCGGCATCGTCGCAAACAGCCTCGGCTGGGACATCACCGATTACGGCCGGGGCGATTTTGCCAAGCTCGGTCTTTTCCTGTTTACCGTCAGGAACGGCAACGCCGCCGATCTCGCGACCGGCAGGGGCATGCTTTATGCCGAAAAGATCATGATCTCGCGTCGTGACCAGCTTTCGCCGATGCACCGGCATGTGATCAAGGCCGAGGATATCATCAACCGGGGCGGCGGCACGCTTGCCTTGAAGCTCTTTATGTCGGCGGCGGGCGGCACGATCGACAAAAAGTCGAAGGTCGAGGTTCGAACCGACGGCGTTGCCCGGGCGCTCGAAGCCGGCGGCATATTAAGACTGCAAGCGGGAGAGAGCGTGACACTTCTCCCGGGTGTCTGGCATGCCTTCTGGGCGGAGGAGAAGGACGTCCTGATCGGCGAAGTCTCGACTGTCAACGACGACCTGACCGACAATGTCTTCGCCGAACCTGTCAGCCGTTTTTCCGCTATCGAGGAAGACGAGGCGCCCACCCATCTTCTCGTCTCGGATTATGCGAATTGGCTCGACTGAACGAGGGCCTCCCATGTCCGAAATCGCCCACATCGCCGCAACGATCTTCCGCCGCGCCCGTCACGACAGAAGGATGATCGTCGCTATCGCCGGCGCGCCGGGATCAGGGAAATCGACGCTGGCAGGAGAACTCGCGGCGGCCCTCACCTCGGGCGGACAATCCGCGATCGTCGTGCCGATGGATGGTTTCCATTACGACGACGCCGTGCTTGAAAAGCGCGGCCTCCGCACACGCAAGGGCGCGCCTGAAACCTTCGATTTCGCTGGCTTCGAATGCCTTCTGAAGCGTCTCGCTTCCGAGACAGACGACATTGCCATCCCGGTCTTCGACCGGTCGATGGAGCTTGCCCGCGCCGCCGCCGACATCGTCGCCGCCGATCACAGGATCGTGCTGGTCGAAGGCAATTACCTGCTGCTCGACGAGGCGCCGTGGTCTGGGTTGCGGCCGCTCTTCGATTTCACGATTTTCCTGGACGTGCCGCGCGAGGAACTCGAGCGCCGCCTCCTGCAGCGCTGGCGCGACCATGGCCGCGCCGACGGTCCCGCCTGGGTCGCCTCGAACGACATGCCGAATGTCGACCGCGTCATGGGAAGACGGCTTGAGCCCGATCTGGTGGTCAAATCGGAACTGACGGGAGAGGCGTAGGTTAACGCCCGGCCCGGCCTCAATTGCGGTAGGTCGAACCTTCCTCATCGAGGATCAGCTTCAATTGGGCAAGATGGCGCGCGGCGGACGCGACGGGATAATTGTCCATCTCGACCCCGACCTTTTCCGCGATTGCGTTGGGAAGAACCCTTAGTGGCTTCCCGGTCCATAGCGCCTTGATGTAGGTTTCGCAGGCGCGCTCGAAATAATAGAGCCGGTCGAAGGTGTCGGCGACCGTATCGCCGATGACCAGAACGCCGTGGTTGCCCATCACCATGACCTTGACCTTCGGATCCGACAGAAGTTGCGAGCAGCGTTCGCCCTCTTCCTCAAAGGCAAGCCCGCCATAGCCTTCGTCGACCACATGGCGCCTGAAGAACATCGCCGAATTCTGGTCGATCGGCGGCAGCGTCGAATCCGCCAACGAGGCGAGAACCGTGGCATGAACCGAGTGGACGTGCATGACGCAACGCGCATGCCGACAGTTGCGATGGAGCGCGCCGTGCAGGCCCCACGCCGTCGGATCGGGCGCGTCGGGCCGCTCCATGGTCTTCGGATCATTGCCGTCGACCAGCACGAGGTCGCTCGCCTTGACGCGCGAGAAGTGCATCATGTTCGGATTGATGAGGAATTCCGTCCCCTCCTCATTGACGGCGAGCGAGAAATGATTGGCCACAGCCTCGTGCATGTTGAGCCTCGCCGTCCAGCGCAAGGCAGCGGCCAGATCCACCCGCTCCTCATAATGGGGAAGGTTCGTCCGGCGTTCGGAAAGCTGCGTTACGCTCATCTGACAACTCCCTTTTCCACGGAATGCACTCTTGAGGGTCTGGACCCATCAATCTCTACGCCGAAAATCCACCGATCGCCAGCAACAGGAAGCCGCAGCCAAGCAGGAGGCAAAGCGGCGAATAGATTTTCACGTCGAGTTCGGCGAATGGCTTTTTAGGGGTCAACCGCCGCCATCGCGGCGTGAAGCCGACAACACCCCTTCCGAAAAAGAAGAGAGCGATGCACAGGGCGACGACGGCCAGGCCCGCCGGAGGGAAGGGAGTCGCGAAGGCGGAGGCAACCGCCATCGGCCAGAGCGTTGCCAGAAGAAGACAGGCAGCGACGGCAAAACAGGCGAGCGGCGACGGCATTTCGTCCACGCCTTCGAATCCAACGACGGTATCGGCGCAGGAAGCGGAATCCCGCCCCGGCCAAACGCCACCCAGGCCCCAATAGACATGCAGCGCCGTCATCAACAGCAGGACGATCGAAAGGAGCGATGCAAGCACAATCATGGTGGGAACGGTCTCCAATACCGGTTTGATGCCATATCGCGGACGCGTCGGAAAGAACCGCAGCGGCGACAAATGGTCATTCTCGATGGATGCGGCCCCTCCGTACGTTACATCAAGCGATCGAAAAGCCGCCAGATGAAGGATATCTGGCAGATCAGCGCCGCCACCTTTCAGGTTCCCTGACGGGAAAGCTCGGGCTGGCGTGAAGCAAGCCGGCTGATCCGCCCGATGGCGGCATAATGATCGACAAGCTTTTTTTCAGCGGCGAAGGGATGCCATTCCCAGCCGCCGTGATCGAAGCCGGCAAGGACGACATCGTGATCGGGAAAGTTTCCAAGCACATGGCCGATGACGATCATGCCGCTGCTTGGAACGACATAGCGCCTAGGTTCGAACGCCAGCAGCGCATGGTCGATGGCGTCATGCACGGTCCTGCCGATAACGACATGCGTCTTGGCGGCGGCGGCACAGAAAGCACCGAATTCGTCGGTATAGTCATCGCAAAAGTCGTCGAGTTCCGGGTGGGAAAGCGCTAGCATCGGGTGCATTTCGACGAATTTCGCCGGGTCGCGCACACTCCAGATTTCCCTTGCCGCAACGATCGCGGGATGCGCACGCCATTTCGCCGACCCCAGCATCGTCTTCGCCGGCAGACCCGTATTGCAGACAGCGACGACATCGGTGCGGCTGCCGCCGGGGCCGTAGGAACGGCAATCGTTGAAACGGATGACGCAATCGGCGGCATCGATGGCCTCGGCGGCCCCTTCCCCCATGTCCCCGTTGCCGACGATCGCGATTTTACGGCGCATCTCAAGCGGCCTCCGTTAAAC
>SCRB01000052.1 GCA_004299545.1 Rhizobiaceae bacterium | reverse complement strand
GGCTGCCAGTCGGCGTAGAAGTCATGCGTCTGCTTTTCGTCGGGATTCCAGACCGGTCGGGGCGTCGCCTGGCGCGCCTGCATGACGCAGTCGGTCAGGCCTGCGACGGCGGAACCATGGGTGCCGTCGACCTGGAACGTCACCAGATCGTCGCGATAGACGCGCACGCACCAGGACATATTGATATGGGCGATCACGCCGCCCTCGAGTTCGAAGGTGGCGTAGGCGGCGTCGTCTGCCGTTCCGGGATATACCCTGCCCTTTTCGTCGACGCGCTCGGGAATATGCGTTGCGCCGACGCAGGACACGGATTTCACTTCGCCGAACAGGTTATCGAGCACGTAGCGCCAGTGGCAGACCATGTCGAGGATCATGCCGCCCCCATCTTCAGCGCGGTAATTCCAGGACGGGCGCTGCGGCGACTGCCCCCAATCGCCCTCGAAGACCCAGTAGCCGAATTCGCCCCGCACCGAGAACATGCGACCGAAGAAGCCGGAATCGCGCAGGAACTTCAGCTTCTGCAGGCCGGGCAGGAAAAGCTTATCCTGCACGACGCCGTGCTTGATCCCCCTGGTATCCGCAAACCGGCAGATCTCGACGGCTTCGTCGAGGGTCGTCGCGATCGGCTTCTCGCAATAGATGTGCTTGCCGGCATCGATCGCCTTCCGCAGCAGGCTCGGGCGCATCTGGGTCGTCGCGGCGTCGAAGAAGATCGTGTCCTTCGGGTCGGCGATGGCGCTGTCGAGATCGGTGGTGAAACGTTCGATACCAAATTCACGCGCCAACGCCTCGACCGTTTCCGCATCGCGGCCGACGAGAATGGGATCGAGTTGAACCCGTGATCCATCACTGAGCGGCACGCCCCCCTGTTTGCGAATCGCGACGATTGATCGGATGAGGTGCTGGTTCTTGCCCATGCGGCCCGTCACGCCGTTCATGACGACGCCGAGTCTCTTTGTACTCATGATGAAACCCCCTCAGGAGCGGATGTGATGGAAAGTGGCGACAGGCTCGGCCAGTCGGGTTCCGCCCCGCTGGCAAACCCATGGGTCGTGAAGAGCGAACCGATGGCGAGGGCGCCCCGGCGCGTTTCGAGAACCACAGTATTTCCGTTTTCGGCATAAAGATCGGGGTGCGCCGCCAGGAAGGCTTGCGCCTCGGCGGCCGGCGCGCCCCTGAAGCCGTCGACATAATGGTGCCCGTTCCGCTCGACATGCTCCACCCCGAGGAGCGCGGCAAGCGCCGTATCCTGCTGGACGGCCAATCCGGCCTGGCAGGTGAGGTCCTCGGCGGTGACGAAATAACGCCCCGGCGCGCCGGCCGTCCGGTTGAGGCTTTCGGCACGCACCGCGTTGAGCAGCGCCTTGTAGAGTCCCTTGCAGCTTTTGGAGGAGACGCCGCGATAGCCTGCCTCGACGGCGCGCGGAAAGGCGTCATAGCTGCCATCGGCCTCGTCGATGACGAAGGCCACATCGTCGGCGATGCCGCCGAGCGCTATGGACAAAGTGTCGTCGCGCGCCAGCGGTTGCTCGATATAGAGCAATCGTCGCCACAAGGGCGCGAGCGCCGCGTCGCGCCCCAGCGCATCACAAAGCACGCGGAGGCGGCCGCTGTCATATTGCTCGTTGGCATCGAGCGTGACGCGCACGTCCTCGGCCCGCTCAAGGATACCGGCAATGGCGCGCAGCCGGCCGAGATCGGCCGCAGCATCGCCGCCCACCTTCACCTTGAGGAATTTCAGGCCGGTCGCGGCGATACGGCGTTCGAGGTCGCCAAGATCGTCCAGCATGCCGACGGTCCAGCGCAGCGCGATCCTGTCATTCGGCGCAAGGGCGGCGAGGAAGCTCCGGATAGAGGCGTCGTCGACGTCCGGTGTCAGGCCTGCGCCTATGCCCGGCAGGTTCTTCCGCAATCCGTCAAGTGTATTGATCTCGCAAGCAACAAAAAGCGCGTCGAGAACCGCTTTGTCGATCACAGCCGGCCCAAAGGCTGCGACGAGTTGCGGCAGATCACCGTCCCCAGTACAGGCCCGATAGCCGCGCTCATGGTGGCCGAAGGCCGTATCGAAGCCGGATGAAGAAAGATAGTGGCCGCGCGCCGCGACCAGGCTCTGGCGCAATTCGTCGATCGTCTCTTCGGGCGTCAGGTGGGGCCGCTTGTCGAACCATTTCGGCATCATCATTTCCGCGGTGGCGCCGGTCGCGATGGTCCGGCCTTCGACTTCGGCGGTGACGCGGACGAAGGCCTGCGGCGCCCAACGGACCGTTACGGTGCCGAAACGGAACGGATGAGTGAAATCCATCCGCCGTTCGAACAGGTCGATTTCCAGAAGCCGCAGGCGTGGCGCTGTCACGGGAGCATCAATCGAGCGCGCCGCGCGCATAGAAATGGGCGCGGATCCGCTTGGTGATTTCAGCGAAGGGGCGTTCACCCATAACCTCCAGTTCGCGCGGCCGTGGCAGGCCGACATCGTAGATCGCGGCGATGGAACCGGGGCGCGACGACATGACGACCACCCGGTCGGCCAGGAAGACGGCTTCGGGGATCGAATGGGTGATGAACAGGATCGTCTTGTTCGTTTCGCCATGGATGCGCTGCAATTCGACGTTCATCCGCTCGCGCGTCATGGCATCGAGCGCCCCGAACGGCTCGTCCATGAGCAGGATCTCGGGATCGTGGACAAGCGCCCTGCAAATGGCGGCGCGCTGCTGCATGCCCCCGGAAAGCTGCCAGGGATATTTGCCCTCGAAGCCCTTGAGGCCGGCCATCTCGATGAGACGGTGCGTCCGCTCCAGATGGCTGGCACGGTCGAGCCTGCGGATTTCCGCCGGCATCATCACGTTGCGCAGGACGCTGCGCCATGCGAGCAGGACCGGGCTCTGGAAGACGATGCCGACATTGTCCGGCGGCTCGACCACTTTCTCGCCGTCGATCCTGATCTCGCCGCCAGTCGGCGGAACCAGCCCGGCGACGAGCTTCATCAGGGTTGATTTTCCGCATCCCGACGGCCCCACGACGGCGACGAACTCGCCGTCGTGGACATCGAGATCGAGCGGCTTGAGGGAGGGAACGTCACCATCCTTGGTCCGGTAGGTCTTGGCAAGGCCGCGGATCTCGATCAGGCGTCGGCGCGTCTCGGGCGCGGCGGCACTCCGGTTCGTCCGGCCGCGGCGGGCGTCGGAGAGCATGGCAACGCTTCCCATCGGCTCAGTTCCCCGCAGGCAAATAGTCGTTGGTATAATAGGCCTTCGGATCTTTCGCGGCCGAAGCGTCGACCCCACCATATTTCACGAGAAGATCGACCGTATCGGCCATGTCCTTCTCCGTCACCCTCAGGGGCGGCTGACCCTCGGTTTCCTTGGTGTGATAGAGCGGGATCGTCAGTTCGAAGCCTTCCTCGAGCGTCGGCAGCTTTCCGGCTTTCGGCAATGCGTTCAGGATGGCCTGCGCTGCTTCCTTCGGATGCTTCGAGGCGTATTCGATCGATTCCGTCGTCGCCGCCATGAAGCGGCG
>SCRB01000486.1 GCA_004299545.1 Rhizobiaceae bacterium | reverse complement strand
TCCGCTGTCGCGAAGGACCGGACGCCTTGAGACCATCGTTTATCATTTGGGGCTGGCGTTGGGCGGCAGGCCGGCCGCGACCTTCGCCGAGCGCCTGATGATGCCGGTAAGCAACGATACCCTGTTGCGCGTCGTGCGCCGGCGGACTGAACCGCCAAGCGACAAACTCGTCATTGTCGGCATTGACGATTTCGCATTTCGCCGCGGCCAGCGATACGGGACGATTGTCTGCGATCTCGAACGGCGCAGGCCGGTGACGTTACTACCCGACCGCGAATGGGCGACATCGCAGGCATGGCTTTCGGATCATCCATCGATCACGACCGTCGCTCGTGACCGAGGTGGCGGATATGGCGAGGCGACCGCCAAAGCGCTGCCGCACGCCGACCAGGTGGCCGACCGCTGGCATCTCATGGAAAACGCCAGTCGCGCCTTTCTCGACGCGGTCAGTAAGTCCATGCGTCAGATCCGAAAGGCCGTCGGCCGCGCCATCGTTGATCCAAAGCTTCTGACCTATGCCGAGCGGTTGCAATATGAAGGGTACCTGCGCCGGCAGGAGACGAACGAAGCCATTCTGGCGTTGTCGAAGCAGGGCGTCCCGATCAAGCAGATCGTCAAGCGCACTGGGTATAGCCGCAAGCTCGTCCGCAGCGTCTTGCGCGGTCAGCGCTCCGACGTATTCCGTGTCCGACAAAGCTCGATTGAGGAGTGGCTCCCCTGGCTCGACAGCCGTTGGGCGCAGGACGCGCGCAACGCATCGGCGCTCTGGCGCGAAATGCGCAAGAAGGGCTTCCGCGGCCAAATCGGCGTCATCTCAGAATGGGCGCGGCGCCGATGGCTGGCCGAACGCGCCGACCAAAGCGCGCTTGCCCGCACGCCTTCGGCGCGAAGCATCGCCAGGCTCATGACGCTGGCGCGCGACGACCTGTCTAAATCCGACGCCGTGCTGGTCGCTGCGATCGAGAGCAATGTACCCGACCTGACCACCGCTCGAACGTTGATCGACGACTTTCAGGCAATGATCCGATCGAAGGCGGCTGCAAAGCTGGACGGTTGGCTCGATCGCGCCAAGGCAAGTCTCATCGCCTCATTTGCAAACGGCGTCGAAAAGGACATTGCCGCAGTCCGCAACGCTATCACATCCCCATGGTCGAACGGCCAGACCGAGGGCCAGATAACCAAGCTCAAACTCATCAAGCGGCAAATGTACGGCCGCGCCAAGATCGATCTACTCCAAGCGCGGCTTGTCGGTGCGATCTAAAAATGCAGCGAGAATGCGTCAGAGCCCCTTTTACACGAAAAACCGGGGTCCCGATTCCACGGTCATTGACAGGCATGGGCTTTATAGAGCGTCTTGGCGAAGAAGGCGGGCCTGTTCTTCTCGTTGGCTTTGTGCGGGATCACCGGGGCGATACCGCGAGCCCGCGCGGCGGCGCGATTGGCCTTGCTGGAATAGCCTTTGTCGCCCAGCGCGGCGCGTGGGGTGATGTCCGGGCCTATATTGAGCAGGGTCTCGAAACGGGTTGTGTCCGAAACCTGGCCGCCGGTCAGATCGAACGCGATGATGTCGCCGGAATTGTCCGCTTTGGCGTGGATTTTTGTCGTGAACCCGCCACGCGAGCGGCCGAGCGCCTGGCCTTGCTGCCCCCTTTGCGCCGGCGGCCGAGACGTGAGCGCGCACAATGGTGGAATCGAACATCTGAATCAAATGGGCAGATGCACTCATCTCGGCCAACGTGTCGAAAAAGGCTTCGAACACACCGGCCTTGCTCAGCCGAGCAAAACGCTTCCACACTGAGTTCCAATGGCCGAAGCGCTCCGGCAGCGCACGCCAGCGCACATTCTCCACCGTGAAGAAGTGCATTGCTTCCAGAAACAACCGGTCGTCCACGGCTTTGCGGCCGCGCCGTGGCAGGCAGGCCCGGAAAACCTCCAGCGCGTTCGCCCAATCCGTATCCGTCATCTTCGTGGACATCGTCGACCTCCAAATCAGTCGA
>SCRB01000485.1 GCA_004299545.1 Rhizobiaceae bacterium | reverse complement strand
GCGGGGAAGAGAGTCCATGGAGATCGTGATCCGGACGCTGCTCGCCGGCGCCGTCGCGCCGCTTGGCGACCAGCAGGTGCCAAGCGGCATCGACAAGCAGCCGCTCGCAGGGCGTCATAATGTTGGTATCAATGGCCTTGCGGGCGACGCGCAGGGCGACACGAAGCACCATGGCGGCCCCGAAAAGGCGCTTCATCACTACGCCTTCGATCACTATGCTCGGTGGCGGACGGATCATCCCGGCCTCCGTCCGCGCCTGGCGCAGCCCGGCGCTTTCGGCGAGAATATCTCGACGCTCGGCATGACGGAGGCCGATGTCTGCATCGGCGACGTCTACCGCCTGGGCACGGCACGGGTTCAGGTCTCGCAAGGGCGGCAGCCCTGCTGGCGTCTCAATGAACGATTCGACAATCCCGCGATGGCACGGCTGGTGCAGGAAACCGGCCGCACCGGCTGGTATTATCGCGTCCGGGAAGAAGGCAGCGTGGCCGCTGGCGACATGATACGCCTTATCGAGCGCCCGCTGCCGGACTGGCCGCTGACCCGGGTGATCGATCTTCTCTACCGTCACACACTCGATACGGCAGCCCTTGCCGAACTCGCGGAACTGCCACAGCTTGCCACTTCCTGGCGCGATCTCGCCGGCAGGCGCCTGAAGAGCCGCGCGGTGGAAAACTGGTCGAGCCGACTGGAAACGCCCGCCTGATCTGCGGATCCCCCTGCCGGCAAAGGCCTTTCGAGGGGCTGGCGCGGGAAATGGCCCGCCATGACCGCTCCTGCCCGCTTGATGCCATGATCGGCATTATGTCTCTCGCGGACGGACAGGACAGGGAACAGACCGATTGACGAACGGACAGGTCACCATTGCGGCACGCATCTCCATGCTGGCCGCGTTTCTCCTGCTCGCGGCCTGCGCAGCGCTTCAGCAACCCGGCACCGGCGCCGGTGTCTCGAATGCGGCAGCTCCGGCGCTCGCGAAAATCCGGAGCGAAAACGGCCTCTTGCCGCTGATACCGGATTCTCGACTCGAACAGGCGGCCTTGCGGCAGGCGACCTATATGGCCCGGGCCGGCGATCTCACCCACACCACCGGATGGCGCAAGGATTTCGCTTCGCGCATGCGCAAGGCCGACATCCACGGCTTTCGCGAGGAAAACATCGCCTATGGCCGTTTCGACACTGCCAAGGTGCTGGATGTCTGGATGAACTCACCGCCTCACCGGAAGAACATGCTGAATCCGAAAGTCACCCGCTTCGGCCTCGCCAGTGTAGACGACGGAAAGGGTGACGGCCGCTACTACTGGGCGATGGTGCTCGACGACTGATCGTTTTTTCCGGCCCCTGACGCTGCGATATAGCGCGCGACGAAACCGTCCAGTTCCGGGCGTTCGAGATCGGACACGGCCCAGTAATCGAAGCCGTTGCCGCTCCAGTTCACCATATTATAGCCGTCGGTCTGGCTATCCCGAGGGCCGGATATAGCAGCGCCGGCCGGTTCGGCTACCACCGTGATCAGATGCTCGTTGTGCCGGTAGACGAGCGTCGGCACGGCATGGCCTCCAATCACATCGACCCGGCCGCCGACGAGCACAAATCCTTTCGCGGCAAGATCGGGCGCCGGCGGCGAGATGCCGATCCGGCTGTCGAGCCAGGGCTTGACCGTGTGGCGGCTCGACGAGGCGATATCGACCGGGCTTGCGGCAAGCAGGCTTCGCCGATGGCTGCTTGCCACGAGATCGGCGATGTTCTGCTGGCTCATGGTGTTCGTCCCCAGCCAATAGCCGCCGCTCCCGGCTACGAGGACCGCGACGAGAACGGAGGCGGCAAGCGCGCGCCAGTCCGCCTTCCAGCGGGACGGTCGCCGCGCGGATGCCGCATCCGGGCCGAAGGCCCCAACGACCGAGCCGATCCTGTCCAGGAAACCTGCATCCATAGCCGGCCGTTCGAGCCTGCCCAGCGCCTCGCGGGTGGCGACGATCGCATCGTAGCTCTGCCGCAGCGCCGGCTCGTCCGCCATGCGCCGCTCGAGCGCCGCCGCCGACGGTGCATCGAGTTCGCCGTCGGCAAGCGCGTTCACGAGCATGAGATCCGCTTCCGGCAATAGCCTGGCTTCAGTCACGACAGCCCTCCGCGAGCGAGGCAGCGAGCAGCAGGCGGGCACGGGACAGACGCGACATGACCGTGCCGATCGGGACAGCCAGCACGTCCGCTATGTCGCGATAGCTCAGATCGTTGAATTCCCGCAATATGAGGACTTCGCGCAACCGGACCGGCAAGGCGGCGACAGCCTCCCGCACGGCTGCCATATCCGCCTTGCGGATCAGTTCGGCTTCCGGCGTCCGCGTCAGCAGGTCGGTGAAGCTTGCCTCGCCTGTTTCGGCAAGCCGGTCCATTTCGGTTCCGTCGCCGGATGCCAGCAGCCATTTCGGGCGGTTCTTCGCCATCCAGGTAAAGGCGGCGTTGCGCACGATCGCCAGCAGCCAGGCGCGGGGTCGAAGAACGGTTCCGCCCCCGATCGAAGCATATGCCCTGAGGCAGGCCTCCTGCACGACGTCCTCCGCATCGTCGCGGCTGCCCGTCAGCCAGCGCGCGAAGGCCAGCGCATCCTTGAGATGCGGCATGACGAGTTCCCGGAACCGGTCTGCCGGCTGGTCCCCCGTGGTCAATGCGCTCGCGCCTTTCGCCGCGTCGGCCGACGGGCCGATATCGAAACGATCATTTGACGACGATTGTACCCTTCATGAAGGGATGGAGGCCACAGAAATAGGTGAACGAGCCCGGCTTGGTGAAGGCCGCCGTGAAACTGTCGCCGGTGTCGAGGGCTTCGGAACGGAAGCTGCCGTCGGTCGCCACGACCACGTGGACCATATCGTCGGAATTGACGAACCTGACAGTCTCCCCGCGGGCAATCGTCGTCGTCTGCGGCTCGAAGGTGAAATTGGAGATGGTCACGCGCATCTCCTTTGCCGATGCCGGAGCACTCGGGTCGAAAAGAAAGACGGCCAGCGTTGCCGCGAGAGCGGTAAGGACAGGATTGGGGCGGGTGGCGCACATGAAAATGCTCCTTTGGGTGCCTTGGATCGCCCGCGTTCAGGCGAGTGTGGTGTCGGTGATGGCGAGCCTCTCCTTGCCGACGGTGAAATCGACGGAGGTCAGGCCCAGCATCGAACGCAACTGATCGGCGGGAACGATCATCGGTCCCGGCTTTTCCGCCGTACCCGGCCTGGGCTGCGGGAACGCGGTCGACCGCGCCGTGTGAAAGGTCATGTTGCCTTCCACCTTCTGGACAATCTGGTGAATATGGCCGTTGAGAACCGTGACCGACCCGAAGCGCTTCAGCAGAGCGAGCGCCTGCGCCGCGTCATCCGTTCCCCAACCCCATTTCGGATAAACCGACCAGAGCGGTATATGGGCGAAGACGACGATCGGGGTCGAAGCGGAGCGGCCCTCAAGGTCTTTTTTCAGCCAGGCGAGCTGCTCGGCACCGAGATTGCCCAATCCACCGGCCTTGAGGTCGACGACGTTCACCAGCCCGATGAAATGCACGCCGCCATGATCGAAGGCGTGCCAGCCGGCGCCGAGCGTCCCTTTGCCGTAACGGGCGAGATAGGCCTTGCCCTGCCCCGGATCGATCAGATCGTGCTCGCCCGGAACGTAAGCGACGTCGAGCCCGGTGCTGCCGATGATCCGCGCGGCATCGTCGAACTCACCGTTTTTCGAGAGATGGGTAATGTCGCCGGTATGGATCATGAAGGCGGGTTTGACGGAAAGTGCCTTCACCTTGTCGATCGCCTCCGTCAGCGTATCGACGGCCGTCACCTGCTTTTCCTTGTCGAAGCCGATATGGCTGTCGGAAATCTGCAAGAAGGTTGTCGCGCCTTGCGAAATCTCGGCGGCTTCGGCCGCATCGAGCAGGTTGAGCGACCGCGGGACGCCGCCCGAGACCGTCCACAAAACGCCGGTTCCGGCCCAAACCATACATTCGAGCGCATGCCTGCGCGTCAGGCCCGGTGCGGTGCCGTTCTCTCTATCCTTGCCCATGCTCGTTCTCCTTTCGAACGTGTTGTCGTTCGAGCGAGAGACCGGGCGGGCGGGGTCTTTATTCCGTGGCCGCGTTCACGTCCTCGTGAGTCGGGGAAACGCAACGACAACGACACGCTTTCCGGAAGCCGGATCGACTTCCCGGCCGTGCGGCGGGGATGTCAGTGGCTGCCGGCCTTGCCGGAGAAAAACAGCTTCTCCCACTTTTTCTGCGCCTTGTAGCCTTCCCTGACGAAGGGGGTGAAAGGCGCCAGGTTGAGAAGCGCGCTGTTGACGAGGCTGGCAGGGAAACGCGTCGGCTTGACGAAATCGACG
>SCRB01000484.1 GCA_004299545.1 Rhizobiaceae bacterium | reverse complement strand
TTCTCCCACGCCCGCCTCACGCGCGCCTGTGACCCGCCAGTAGGCCGTAAGCGGCGCTGCGCGGCGGAAATCGACACCGGCGATCACCACAGGCTCGCCCTTGAGACTCCCCACCGTGTAGAGAAACGGAGCCGCCACGGCGCCCAAGCGCTCAGCTGCGGCGACCCCGGCCAGCGAGATGCTCTGCGCGCCGCCTTCGGGGGCCAGGATCAGGTTGGCACCCAGGCCGCGAAACTCGGCGCGCATCTTGCGTTCGATATCGGTATAGACGCTGAACAGCGCCGTGGCCAGGGTGGCCGCAACCGCCAGCGCGGAAAATGCCAGCAGCAGGCGGCGACGCCGCAGGCGGACGGCAGCCAGCACGAATCGCCAGAACATCAGGCGCCTCCCCGCAGGGCGATGGCCGGTTCGAGCGCCAGGGAACGGCGCAGGGGTTGCGCCGCGCCGGCAACAGCCACGGCGACCGCCACCACTACCGCCAGGGGGACCAGCAGTGCGGGTGCCGCGGTCGGGCTGTGGAAGACCGCCTGGCCGACCCAACCTGCGAGCGCCGACCCGGCCAGCGCGCCGAGCAATCCGCCGGCCGCCCCTTCGGCTCCGACCTCGGCGGCGAACAACGCTGCCACCAGCCAGTTGGAGGCGCCGGTGGCCTGCATGATGGCGATCTCGGCCCGGCGCTCGAGCACCGTGGTCGCCATGACGCTCCATACCGTCAGGCCCGCCGAAGCCAGCGCGGCGAGCGTGATCAGCAGCATCAGACCGCGAATCTTGCCCAGCACCTTGCCCTCGTTATCGGCCACGCGCCAGACCGGCTTCGCCACCGCCATGGGCAGCACCTCCTGGATCTGGTGCGCGATCGAACTCACATAGGGCGTGCAATACCAGCGGTCGTATTCGGACCGCGTCATTTTGGCCGGATCCTTTCGGGCGAAGTCGTCTTCGGGCTTGGTCAGCGCACCCACCTGCACCGAGTCCGCCTGGCCGGGACGCCGGGTGAGGCGCTGCAGGACCTCCAGGCGCACAAATGCCCGGTCATCCTCTTCGGCGCCGGTGGAGAGGATGCCGGACACCGTGAAGGGCTCGCCAAACAGGGTAAGCGCGCCGCCCGGCTCGAGGCGCAGGCGGCGGGCGAGCGCAGCGCCGACCAGACATTCGCGGTCCTGATCATCGCGGTCGCGATCGTCGATCCACCGCCCGCGCACCTTCCACGCCGCATTCAATGCCCGCACGCCGGTTCGCTGGGTGGTGCCGTCGGGCGCGCGATACTGACGGTCGAACCAGACGCCGTCCACCGGCACGCGCAGGCTACCGGCCTGAGCCATGGCATGCAGGGTGGGCGCGAAACCGGTGATGTTCAATTGCCAGAAGGTCGCCTTGATTTTGGGGATCTGGGCTTCGGGGATGTAGTCTTCGCGGCTGACAGGCCGATAATCGATGCCGCCGATCTCCACTGGCAGCGAGTGGCTTCTGGGCGTGACAGCGAGATTGGCGCCCAGGCTTCGCAGTTCCCGATTGACGCGATCGCCGATGTCCAGCATGACGCCGAGCATGGCTGTGGCTACGGCCGTGCCCATGGCCACGGCGGCGACGGTCATGGCTTTGCGGCGCGGCGCGCGACGGATTGACTGGCTCACAAAGCGCAGAAACATTACGGGTTCGCCGTGCGGAAATAGCGCGCGCCGGGGCGCAACTTGTCGGCCATCACCACCAACTGGTCGCCTTCCACATGAGACTCGATGGGGATGGGATTGCACCCACCCGACTGGCCGACCGACGGGACGAAGATGGCCGACGCGCAATTCTTGCAGATGACATTGGGGCCCTTCTGGTAGTAGCCCTGGTTGCCGCAGATCTGGCACGCGTCGAAGGCCGCGACCAGAGTCTGATCGGGTTTGCGAATCACGATCATGCGCACCGTGACGCCGTTCTCTTCGATAGCGAAGCGGTGCAGATCGCCGTCATTGACCGTGCCGACCGGAATCCGCACGGCGCCGTTCACCACCGCGACCGGCGTGGCGGCCGAGAGCGCCGTGGTCGATTGCGCATAGATGAACTCGGCGGTGATGGCCAGGATGAAAATCGCGGTGGCGGTACAGGATGCCGCCATCCATGCCTTCTCGCGCTGCGCCGACCAGCGGACTTTGCGCAGGGCCGCGCCTTCCAGCCCTTCGACCTCCGGAGTGCGCCGCTTGCGCCATTCCATCAGGAACATGGCTCCGGCCAGGGCCAGAATGGTCACAAAGAAGAAGACCTCATTGCGCACGATGGGGCCGATCAGGGCCATCTCCCGCCGACTGCTGGGCAGCACCTGGCTCTCCGAG
>SCRB01000483.1 GCA_004299545.1 Rhizobiaceae bacterium | reverse complement strand
GAGCCCGACATCGACATTCACATGCGTGGTGCTGGTGTTGGTATTTGTATTGGTGTTGGTGCTCGTGTTGGTGTTGGTGCTGTCGTTATGCGACGTGTTCCCGTTGCCATTGCCGTTCAGGTTCAGGCTGCCGTTGGCGTTCAGGTTCCCGTTGCCATTCCCATTCCCGTTGTCGTTCTCATTGCTGGAATCGCTGGACTGGAATTGGCCCTGGCCTTGAGCCTGCAATGCGGCCTGGAGCTGGGCTTGCGCTTCGCCCTGGCCCTGACCTTGGCCCTGGTCTTGATCCTGGTTCTGGTCCTGGCTGGGATCGAGCGGGAACAGGTTCGATGAATTTCTCGGAGACATAGTCGTTACCTCTTGTTGAAGGCCGACCCGGCATGACCCCATTCATCTGTCAAAGGGTCTCGACCACGCCGGCTGTTGCACAATGGGGGTCTGCCTGCAGGACCGAACGCTACGCGGACACCGGAACAGGAAATGCTCTGAAAGCAAACACCCTCTACGCTGAGCGGCCACGTCGGTTGGCCGGCATGGCTGCAACGCCCGGCCGAAAACCATCGGCATCGGGCGAAGCCGCCGCATTCAGGCTGCCGGATAAAGGCGCCGCCGCATCCCGGACCTTTGGGGACCGTGGCACTCTGATGCAGCCATCGGCGCGCTGCCACTTGCCCGTTGGGATCGATCGGGGGCGCATCGGATAGGCAGCATCGCCCGATCGGCGGGCAGGAACGGGAAACCCCCCCGCATTTGACCGGAACCCCTACTCCGAAAGGGGATGGCCCTCCACCATCGGGCGAGAGGGCAGGCACGATTGGACAGGATGCACGGATGTGCCAGACAATAAACCTAACGGCACGGAGATCGGCATGGATAGATTTGAGAAGATACTGCTCCTGATCGGGCGCCTGAACTACACATGGACCAACACCGAGAGCCTCCTCATCCATCTCATCGCGGGCCTGGCGAAGGTGGACAAGGAAACGGCGATCGTCATTTTCCTGACGCTCAATACGACGCGCGCGCGCATCGATCTGGTCGAGCGGCTAACGAAAATGACGAAAACCCGGCGAGAATGCAGGGAGGATGTGCTGCCGCTGCTGGAAAGGCTCAATCAGCAATCGAAGCTGCGCAACAAATACAATCACTGCATCTATTCATTCGACGCCCGGGGAGACATCTCCCACACGCATCTGATGCGCATATTCGACGGCAAGGAAACGATCAAATACGGCAAGGTGGAAGCGCTGGACAGCGAGGAAGCGGCCCGGATTTCCGCGTGCATCGAGGACATCGCCGCGGTCAACAGGGAAATCTGGGCGGTCATCCATGCCAACGGCTTTCCGCAGTAAAGGCCGTGGCCGGATATTGGGTTCCGCCTTCGCTCATCCGGCGCGATTATCCCGGGACCTCAATTCTTGCGAGGAAGAGCATGGCGGCGAACGGTCGTGATGGGGTATGGCGTGGCGAAGCGCCTGTCGGTGGCTGTGCGCTTTCACGGGTCAAAACCCACATCAACCGACCGCCATGATCGCCGCACTCACCCCGCGACCGACAGCGGCCCGCTCGCCGCGGCAAACGGCAATGCAGCCCGCGGAGGATCTGCCGACGAAGACCAGCCTCATCCTCTCGACCCGCCCATTATCCGGTACGTGGGTTGTGTGGTGGCCATTTCCGCCAACGCCGTCTTGAAGGAGGAGGTGTTCTATTCGCCGCTGGCTCTCGGTTTCGCCATGCTCCTGATCGGCACGACTTTCGGGGCCTACTTTCGCAACCATGCGTCCGGCACGAGCCCTGCGTCTGCGAGTATTTCGAGGAGCGGGTGATACCAGCAGTTCCGATATTCGACTCTTGTGTCGGACGCGTCGTTCGAGGCTAGCTTCGCGCAAATCTCCCCCATCCCGCGTCTCAAAGTGCCGAGACGACTGCGTCGCCCATCTCGGATGTACCGACACAACGCATACCCGGTTCATCGATATCCACCGTTCGATATCCGGCCGCCAAAACCGATCGAACGGCCCGTTCGATCTGGCGGGCGCGGTCGTCGAGACCGAAACTGTACCGCAGCATGAGCGCTGCCGACAGAATTGCCGCGAGAGGATTGGCGACGTCCTTGCCGGCTATGTCCGGCGCGCAGCCATGGACGGGCTCGTAAAGCCCTCTGGTGCCTTCGCCAAAGGAAGCCGAGGGCAACATCCCTATCGACCCGCACGACATGGCGGCCTCGTCGGAGAGGATATCGCCGAAGAGGTTGCCGGTGACGATCACGTCGAATTGGGCGGGATTGCGGACGAGCGACATCGCCGCTGCATCGACATAAAGGTGGGTCAGTTCGACATCCCGGTACTCGCCATGGACGCGCTCGACCACCTCCCGCCACAGTTCCATGGTTTCGAGCACGTTCGCCTTGTCGACGGAGCAGACCTTCTTCCGCCGCTGCCGCGCGACCCGGAAAGCGGTGCGGGCGACGCGCTCGATTTCGGATTCCCGATACCGCATCGTGTTGATACCCTCGCGCTCGCCGCCGGCGGTGCGGCCGATGCCCCTCGGTTCACCGAAATAGATGCCGCTGGTCAATTCGCGCAGGATCACCAGATCGAGGCCGCGGACGATCTCCGGCTTGAGCGTGGAAGCTCCGATCAATTCGGGCAACAGGCATACGGGGCGGAAATTGGCATAGAGATCGAGGCTTTTCCTCAGTCCGAGCAGGCCGTCGCCCGGGCGCAATCCGCGAGGCAGCGTCTCGTATTGAAAGCCTCCCTCGGCACCAAAAAGGATGGCATCGGCTTCCTGCGCGAGAGAAAGCGTTTCGGGGGGCAGGGGATGACCCTTCGCATCATAGGCGGCACCGCCGATAAGACCTTCGCTCATCTCGATCGGCAAACCAGTTTTCTGAAGCGCTTCGAGAACCTTGACGGCCTGAGCGACGACCTCCGGGCCGATTCCGTCGCCCGGTAACACTGCGATCTTCATGGTGTTGGCTGATGGCTTTCCCGCCATTTTGTGCTCCTGAATAGTGTCAATCCCGCTTGTTCCGGGAACCGGTTCGATCATGTCTCTCGCGTCCCTGCCGTACCGCCCAGACGCTCGTTCCGGGACTGCAGAAGTTCGACCGCGATCATCAGGAACGAGGCGAAAAGCACGAGAAGCGTCGCGGCCGCGAGTATCGTGGGGGTCATGGCCTCGCGGATGCCCGACCACATCTGCCGCGGCACGGTCCGCTGATCGACACCGCCGACGAACAGGACAACCACGACCTCGTCGAAAGACGTGACAAACGCGAAGAGCGCGCCAGAGATCACGCCCGGCAGGATCAGCGGCAGCGTGATCGATCGGAAGACGCGCCATGGATTTGCGCCCAGGTTTGCGCCGGCGCGTACCAGGTTGGTGTCGAAGCCGGACAACGTCGCCGTCACGGTGATCACGACGAAAGGCGCGGCCAGGGCGGTATGGGCGAGGATAAGGCCGATATAGGAATTTGTGAGCCCCAGGCGGGCATAGAAGAAGAACATGCCGACGGCGGTGACCACGATCGGTACGAC
>SCRB01000482.1 GCA_004299545.1 Rhizobiaceae bacterium | reverse complement strand
CCGAAAGGAGAGCTGTCGGCATGGCCCTTTTCCTGCTTCGTCGCTTTCTACAGGCCGTGGTCGCGATCTTCGGCGTCATGACGCTGGTCTTCTTCATTCAGCGTCTCACCGGAGATCCGACCTATCTGCTTGTGCCGGAAACGGCGACGAAGGCGGACATCGCGGCCATGCGTGCATCGCTCGGCCTCGATCGCCCGCTCCTCGTCCAGTATCTTTCTTTTCTCTGGAATATGCTGCATCTCGATTTCGGCCGGTCCTATGTTCAGGACGTGCGGGTCGTCACCATTCTCGCCGCGCGCTTGCCCTACACGCTGGAACTGGCCGCGGGCGCTCTGGCCGTCGCTTTCGTGTTCGGCGTGCCGATTGGTATCGTGACGGCCATATGGCGGGGCCGGCCGCAGGTGAGCGGCCTGATGGGCTTCGTGCTCGCGGCCCAGAGCATGCCTACCTTCTGGAGCGGTATCTTGATGATCATGATCTTCGGGGTCTGGCTTGGCTGGCTGCCGACTTCCGGGGCCGGTGGCTTCAGGAACCTGATCATGCCATCGGTTGCGCTCGGCCTGCTTTCGATGGCCACCTTCGCGCGCGTGGCGCGCACGGCGGTGCTCGATGAATTGCCGAAGGATTATGTTCGCTCGGCACGTGCCCGCGGCGTTGCGACCGGCCGCCTTGTCCTGCGACACCTGCTGCGCAACGCCTCCATCCCGGTCATATCCATTTCCGCGCTGGAGATTTCGCAATTGCTGGCGGGTGCCGTCATCGTTGAAACGGTTTTCGCCTGGCCCGGCCTCGGTCTACTGACCATCCAGTCGATCACTTCGCGCGACTTCATGGTGGTGCAGGCGATCGTGTTGCTCGGCTCCTTCGTCACCATCTCGCTGAACTTCCTCGCCGACGTGTTCTATACGATCGTCGATCCCCGTATCCGCCTGACCGGAACGGCACGATGAGCGTCTCGGTCGATACCATCGTTCCCGCGCGACGCAGGCGGCAAAGCTTCACCGGCATCACCGGCGTGCTGCCTTTCGTGGCGATCTTCGTGATCTTTGTACTGTTTGCGATCTTCGCGCCATGGATCGCACCGCAGGATCCGAACACGCAGAACCTTTTCGGGCGGCTGAAGCCGCCGGGAACGACGGCTCGCAACGTCTTCTATCTCCTCGGCACCGACAATCTCGGCCGCGATCTTCTCTCGAGGCTGATCTACGGCGCACGCATTTCACTTTCAGTAGCGGTCCTCTCGGTGTGTCTTTCCGGCATCACGGGGACCGTGCTTGGCATGGCCGCCGGGCTGGCCCGCGGCTGGACTGAAATCGTCATCATGCGCCTCGTCGAGATCGTGCTTTCGGTGCCGGCGGTGTTGCTCGCCATCATCATGGTGGCCGTCCTCGGCCCGGGTTTCACCAATGTCGTGCTCGTGCTCGCGCTGACGCGCTGGCCGCGCTATGCGCGTGTCGCCTTCGGCCAGGCCCTGTCGGTCGCCAACATGCCCTATGTCCGCCTTGCCCGTTTCATGGGGGCTGGCACGTTCCGCATTCTCTTCGTCCACATCCTGCCCAACATCGTCGGGGCGATAACGGTGGTGGCGACGCTGGAATTCGGGCTGATGGTGCTCTTCGAGGCGAGCCTGTCCTTTCTCGGACTTGGCGTGCAGCCGCCGACACCCTCCTGGGGCGCGATGCTCTCGACCGGCCGCGCCTATGTCGCGACCGCCTGGTGGATCGCCGCCTTCCCGGGCGCCTGCCTTTTTTTCCTCGTCCTTTCCGTCAACCTGATCGGCGATTTCCTGCGGGATCGCCTCGATCCGAAATCAAGGTAGGTGTTCATGGATTTCCAGAATGAGTTTGCCGGCAAGGGTGTCGTCATCACGGGCGCGTGCGGAATTTACGGAAGCGGCCTTGCCCGCACTTTTGCCGCCGAGGGGGCGAAGCTTTGCCTGACGGATCGCGATCAGGCGGCCCTGGATGCACTCGTGAAGGAGATCGGGGGGGCCGAGGATAGCTTCGCGATCGCCGCCGATCTCGGCGATGCCGGATCGATCGAGGCGCTTATCGACGCCGTAGGAAAGCGCTGGCAGGCTGCGGATATCCTCCTCAACAATGCTGGTATCTATCCAAGCAGCTTCCTGCTCGACATGAGCGTCGAGGATTGGGACGCGGTCTTCGACATCAACCTGCGGGCGCCCTTTATCCTGTCGAAAGGTCTTGCGATCCAGATGATACGCAATGGCACGAAGGGTGCGATCGTGAACATCTCGTCGGGGGCGTCGCGCAAAATGCGACGCACTGCCTGTGCCTACAGCACATCGAAGACCGCCCTCGACAGGCTGACCAAGGGGTTTGCGGTCGAACTGTCCGAATATGGCATCCGTGTCAACGCGTTGGAACCGGGCTTTTCCGCCGGCAGCAGCGTTAGCAAGCTCAGCCAGACCCATGTCGACCGCCTGCTCTCGTCCATTCCGCTAGGCCGGGCGACGTCGATGGATGACGTCGGAAAGGCCACCCTTTACCTTTGCAGCGAAGCGGCAGGCTACGTCACCGGCGCCACACTGACCGTGGACGGTGGCAATTCCATCGGCTCGATGGATGTCTATCAGGACAAGAAGCACGCGCTTTGAGCATCGTCTTCACCCTTCTCGCCGCCACCGGCTCCCGATAGAGGCCCGCTCGCTGATGCATACCTGGACCATTCGAAAGCACGAGGTCGTCTCCGCAGGCGGCATCGTCTGCGCCCAGCACGCGGAAGCGGCGGCCGCCGGCGCGCGCGTCCTGGCAAAGGGCGGCAATGCCGTCGATGCGGCGGTCGTCACGGCGCTTGTCCTTTCCGTTGTCGAACCGTGGTTGAGCGGCATCGGCGGCGGCGGGTTTATGATCCATGCGGATGGAAGGACCGGTACCGTCGAAGCTCTGGATTTCAACGTTGCCGCCTCGGCCCACCTCGATCCTGCCGACTATCCGCTCGCCGGTGGCAGCGGTGGCGACTGGTTCCAGTGGCCGGCCGTCAAGGACGACCGCAACATCTCAGGCTATGCCTCGATCTGCGTGCCCGGAACGATCGATGGCTTGAGCACCGCGCTGGAGAAGCATGGCACGATAGGCTGGGCGGAGGCACTGGAGCCGGCGATCGCCCTTGCCGAGCGTGGCCTCGAGATCGACTGGTTCACCGAACTCTGCCTGGCGATCGATGCCGCCAATATCGCCGCATTTCCAACGTCCGCTTCGATCCTGCTCAGCGGCGGGCGCGTTCCCAAAGTGCCGGCGATGGGTGGCGAGCGCTATCGTCCGATGACGCAGAAGGCGAAAACATTGCGTCGTTTGGCAAAGGCGGGGCCGCGCGATTTCTACGAGGGCGAGACCGCCCGCCTGCTTGTCGCCGACCTTGAAGCTGGCGGCTCGCCGATCGCCGCCGACGATCTTGCCGATTATCGGGCGCGCTGGTGCACGCCGCTGTCGGCCGACTATCGCGGCAACACGATCAACGCGATACCGGGCCTGAGCGGTGGTCCGAGCCTGGCCGCGACGCTTGCGGAATTGACGAGGTCGGTTGCCCCCGGCGGGAAGCCCACCGCCGATACCGCGCTCGCCTATGCGCGGGCGATCCGGCAAACCTATCACGACCGTCTGACGACGATGGGCCATGCGGCGCGCGGCGAAGACTGCACCACCCATATCAGCGTCGTCGATCGCAACGGCGGCATGGCGTCGCTCACAAACACCCTGCTTTCCCGTTTCGGTTCGAAGGTGACGCTGCCCCATACCGGTTTCCTGCTCAACAACGGCATGATGTGGTTCGATCCCCGGCCAGGCGTTCCGAACCGGATCGCACCGGGCGTCCGGCCTCTCGCCAACATGTCGCCGGTCATCGTGACTAAAGAGGGCCGGCCGCAACTGGCGATCGGCGCGGCCGGCGGGCGTCAGATCTTCCCGACGCTCGCTCAGCTGCTCTCCTATGTCATCGATTTCGGCATGGATCTCGAGGAGGCGTTCCACGCGCCGCGCATAGACGCCAGTACGCCGACGATCAAGGTCAATCGGACAGCTGATGCGGATGTCGCCGCAAGGATCGCCGAAGAGTTCCCGGTGGAGATCGTCGATGATACGCTGCATCCGGTGAATTTCGCCATCCCTTCGGCGGTTGCACGGAACTGGGCGGACGGGCGCAACCGCGCGATGGCGCATCCGACGAGCCCATGGGCGGCGGCCGTGACGGAAGAAGCATGCGCGACGTGAACAACGGCGATCGACCTATTCTGGCGATTGACAAACTGTCTACGGCGATCGGGGGAAACGCCGTGGTCGATGGCGTGTCGCTCACCGTGGGAGCCGGCGAGGTCGTGGCTCTCGTCGGCGAATCCGGTTGCGGCAAGAGCCTGACCGCGCTTTCGGTGATGGGCCTGTTGCCCGCTGCGGCGAGGGTGAGTGCCGGCAGGATCCTGCTTCTGGGCGAAGATCTTCTCGGCTATTCCGAAAAGGAGATGCTGGCGGTTCGCGGCAAGAGCGTATCGATGGTTTTCCAGGAACCGGTGGCATCGCTGGATCCGTTGATGCGCGTTGGCGAACAGGTGGCTGAATCTCTGATCGTACATGGCGAGGCGAGCAAAAGCGGAGCGCGCGAGCGGGCAGTCGAAATGCTTTCGCGCGTCGGCATTCCCGATGCGCGAACGCGGGCGCGGCAATATCCGGCGGAGCTTTCCGGCGGCATGTGCCAGCGCGTGATGATCGCCTGTGCCCTTATCGCGCGCCCGAAGCTGCTCATCGCGGACGAGCCGACGACGGCACTCGATGTAACGATTCAGGCGCAGATCCTGACACTCATGAAAACGTTGAGGCAGGAGATCGATACCGCGATCCTTCTTATAACCCACGACATGGGCGTCGTTGCCGATATCGCCGATCGCGTCTGCGTGATGTATGCCGGGCGTATTGTCGAGACTGGCTGCGTCGACGCGATCTTCGAAAGGCCAAGTCATCCCTATACACGGCTTCTGCTCTCGACGATTCCAAAACTCAATGGTGTGCGCAAGACGAGGTTGCGTTCGATCGAGGGAAGCGTGCCGGATATATCCGACTGGCCCGAAGGTTGCCGCTTTCGCTCGCGCTGCCCGCTTGCTCAGGATGACTGTGGTCAAGTGCCGCCCGACTTTCCGGTTGACGGTGATGCGAATCACACCGCGGCCTGCTGGCATATGGACCGGTTGGGAGAGATGGCATGAGCGAGGCGCGGCAACCGCTTCTGCGCGTCGAGGATCTCCGGGTCCATTTCCCGATCCGCGGTGGCTGGCGGGGCGGCCGGGTTGCCACGGTGAAGGCTGTCGACGGCATCACGCTGGAGGTCGGCGCGGGCGAGACGGTCGCACTGGTGGGCGAGTCCGGCTGCGGCAAGTCGACCGCGGGCAACGCCATCCTCGGGCTGGTTAAAGCGACCTCCGGGCGAATCTTCTTCGATGGCACGGATATCCTTGCGCAGAAACCCGACCGGCAACAAGCACTACGGCGCGACATGCAAGTGATCTTCCAGGACCCGGTGTCCGCGCTCAATCCGAAATTGACCGTTGGCCGCTGCATTGCCGAACCACTCACGATCGCCGGCTATGACAGGAAGGAAAAAGAAAGACGGGTGGACGAGCTCCTCGAACTGGTCGGGCTTCTGCCGGTTCATAAGAACCGGTATCCGAACGAGATGTCGGGTGGCCAGCGCCAGCGTGTCGTTATTGCACGGGCGCTTGCCTTGTCGCCCAAGCTGATCGTCTGCGACGAACCGGTATCGGCGCTCGACGTGTCGATCCGCTCGCAGATCATCAACCTGCTGATGCGGCTGCAGGAAGAACTGGGGCTGTCCTATCTGTTCATCGCGCACGACCTGTCGGTCGTCCGCCACATCGCGGACCGCGTCATCGTCATTTATCTCGGCACAATTGCCGAGGAAGGGCCGACCGACGCAGTGTTCGAGCATCCGACGCATCCCTATACGGAAGCCTTGCTTGCTGCCATCCCGCTGCCCGATCCGCGCAGCCAGCGCGTCAAGCCGCCCTTTGCGCTGGAAGGCGATCCTCCGAGCCCCGCAAATCCGCCCAAGGGCTGTCCCTTCTTGACACGCTGCCCGATCCACATGGAGGATTGCGCGACGATCCGTCCCGTTCTCGCCGACACCGGCTGGAATACGAAAGCGGCCTGCCTGGTCAGATTCAAGGCTGCATATGGCTGAGGTGAACGGGCACCTTCCTGCCTGAGTGATCAATCGGTGCGGTGGCAACGCCGTTAACCTCGACCCATGCCGGGTTGCCCACAGCCCGGACGGTCGTCGGTGTGATGGCAAGGCAGCGTGGCCGCTACTATGATTTGCAGTAAATTATCGAAGTAGCCAATCTCACGGACCAGCTTTTCCGGGATTCGTGTTACATGCTTGGTACGCTGCTCAGGTCCGGTTTCGCGGCTGACGATATGTACCTTGCCGATCGTGTGGGTGAAGGCGCCGCGACGTGCTGCTCGGGCTTGCGCTCATTCCCGCCTGTTTGCTGTGTTCGGCAGCAGGACCAATTCTGGACGAATATGTCGCCGCTGCGTGGCTGGAGCACGCGTGGCGAACGGCTTGTCGCCCATGCGCCCTACGGCCATTGGAAGACCATGACCTTCATCGCCGCCCTGCGGCTCGATCGCGTCGAGGCGCCATGGGTTCTCAACGGGCCGATCAACGGCGAGCCTTTCCAGGCCTACGTCGAAACCCAGCTCGTCAGAACCTTGAAGCCAGGCGATATCGTCGTTCTCGACAATCTCGGCTCGCACAAGGGCGCCATGGTACGCGACGTTGTCAGAGCCGCGGGAGCCAGGCTCTTCTTCCTGCCACCCTACAGCCCCGACTTCAATACGATCGAGCAGCTCTTCGCCAAGCTGAAGCACTCGATGCGACGAGCAGCCCAGCGAAGCGTCAAAACCGTTCACAACGCAATCGCAAACGTCCTCGACCCCGTCACACCAATAGAGTGCACAAACTACGTCGAAAACGCCGGATATAGGTCAACCTAAATGCGAAACGCTCTAATCGCCGCTGGATGAATATTCAGTCGCAGATCAGTCTCAGTGTGTCTTCGTCCGTTAACCGCGTTCTACCATCTTACCGGCAGCTGGCCCCAAAGGTAGTGCCCGTATCTGGAAGGCGGCGCTTTCACCTCGATTTGAATTGTGCCTGCGGTGTGTGGGCAAGTTTCAAAATCGCCGCGGTGCTGATACCATGCAAACACCAGTGCAGTCTCGTCAACGACCGAAGTGCGATTTCGTTGCCACCGCTTAGGGGAACTTTGGCCGGATATGCATTTGAGAGTCTTTACTCGATAACGAACCTGCGAATTAACCGGCCCTGCATGAGCCTCCGGGTCGCTCTTGTCTGTCGGCGATATGGCATGTTCCGAAAACAAGAATTTCCAATGCGGCCTGAGATCGGTGGGCCAAAAATCCCTTATCCATCCTCTTTTGAGGAACAGATTGCGCGTTATATTCTACTAAATCGATAGACTCGTGTTTGTTTCTCGCAGGAGGCAAACATGACCGTTGACCGACGATCCTTCCTCTTAACCACCGTGCTCGCGGCGTCCGTCCAGTTCACGGGACTGGGATTTGCATTCGCCGAGACGACGGCGCTTCTCAACGTTAGATCGGAAGAGC
>SCRB01000481.1 GCA_004299545.1 Rhizobiaceae bacterium | reverse complement strand
CTCACGCAGCCACTGCCGGACGGCTGCGAATGGCAGCTGGAAGCGGGCTCAGGTAGAGATTGCCGCAAATTGTGTGGGACGTGCAGCCGCGGCCAGCCTCGATTGACGTTGCGGGGCGGCTTCCCGCGGAGATTCACGCCTCCCGTTCAACCATTTGATCCGATGCGATATTTTCCCTGGCGCGGCCATAGGGTATCCGCAACCAGACCCTCTCATGTGCATAGTAGAGCAGGGATTTGGTGACGATCTCCGTCAGCCCGATGGTGGCCGCGACTTTCACGTTGCCCGTTATGACGAAGGATAACAGCATCGTGTCGAGTGAGCCCGTTGCGCGCCAGGAAAGCGCCTTGGCGAAGCTACGGGAACGAGAATCCATCGGCTGCCTTCTGGACGATGATGCGAGAGCCGGCATTTTGCGTCAACGGGTATGCCGTTGCAAAGAACGGAACGCACCCGCCAGCGGGTGAAAAGAGCAATCGATCCGTGTGAACTGGGGTCTGCCGGAATATTTTTCACCGGCAGAGCGAATCTCCCGCCTATGCCAACGGCGGTGTGCACGGGCAGCCGGCTTTCAGAGCGCGCGCAGCCGGGTGCCACTCAGCAGGCCATGTTCTTCCAGAACCGGGTAGGCCATGGAGGTGAGGAGCGAGTTGATCTGTTTCAGGTCGCGGATGGTGTCGAGATGGATCGAACTGGTCTCGACGCTCTTGGCCGTGCCTTCCCGAAGACGCTCGAAATGCTGGCGGCTGGTCTCCTTCTCGATGTCGCGCAGCCGGTCCTTTTCGTGCACGAGCTGGCGTGCCATCTCGGCGTCGCGGTTGACGAGCAGGTTGAAGGCCATTCTGGCGTTGGAAAGCACCGCGGCATGAAAGCCGGATAATTCGCGCCAGCCTTCGTCGGTGAAATGAAGTTCGCGTTTCAGCTTCTTCTGCACCTGCGGCAGCATGTTGCGCACGATGATGTCGCCGACCTGTTCGAGCTTGACGCAGGCATCGAGCAGTTCCTGGCAGCGGGCGGATTCCAGTTCCGACATCTGATTGGTGGCGATCCTGGCGAGATAGAGCTTGATCGCCACATGGAGACGGTCGACCCGGTCGTCCAGCGCGGCAAGTTCGCCGATCTTCCTTTGGTCGGGATATTCGTAGAGATCGATGATCCGCTGCAGCATGATCTCGATGATCTCGCAAACGCGGACGACTTCCCGCGTCGCGTTTCCAAGCGCCTGGGACGGCGTGTCGAGGGCCGCGCTGTCGAGGGCGCTCAGTTCCACCGGTTCCGGCGTCTCCGGTTCCTTCGGCGTGTTCAGCGCCACGATCGCCTCCGTCGCCCGCAGCACCAGGCGCGACAGCGGGATGCCTGCGACGAGGATGATGACGTTGAACAGGATATGGGCGTTGACGATCTCTTCCACCGGATCGCTGCCAAGGAAGCGAACGGACGGGCGGAAGATCATGTAGAGCGCCAGCATGACGATGGAGCCCGCGCCGCGCATCAGAAGATTGCCGAGCGGCACCACGCGTTCGGCCGGAGGCGCGGAGCGGGTCAGAAGGGGAGCGATGATGGAACTGCCGAGATTGACGCCGAGCACCATGACGATGGCAAGCTCGGGATGGATGATGCCCTTGCCGGCAAGCGCCATCAGGAGCAGCACGCCCGCTATGCTGGAATGGAACAGCCAGGTGATCAGCGCCGCCAGGAGGCAGGCGGTGAGCGGGTCGCCCGACAGATAGTTGACGATGACGGGCAGGATGCTCGAATCGCGCAACGGCTCGGTGGCGCTGTTCATCAGTTGCAGCGACAGGATCATCAGCCCGATGCCGAAGACGATGCGCCCCATCTGCCGCCATTCCCGGCGCTCGGTGGCACGGAACATCACCGTCCCCGCGATCAGGCAGAGCGGCACGAGGAGCGACAGGTCGAAGCTCAGGATCTTGGCGACCAGCGCCGAGCCGACTTCCGCTCCGCGCACGGCGAGGATGCCCGAAAGGCCGGTGACGATACCCGAGCCGGCGAAGGAGCCGATCAAGAGCGTCACCGCCGTCGAGCTTTGCAGCGCGATCGCAAGGCCCATGCCCGTCGCTGCCGCGAGGAAGGGATTGCGCATCGTCTCGCGCAGGCGGCTTCTCAACACATTGCCGTAGGCCCGTTCCACGCCGGTCCTGACCATGCGCGTCGCCCAAAGGAGCATCGCCACCGCTCCCGCAAGGTGGATGAGAACGAAGG
>SCRB01000480.1 GCA_004299545.1 Rhizobiaceae bacterium | reverse complement strand
CCCCAGACCGTCCTGCCGCCGCGCCGTTTCTGGCTTGCGATGATAGCGGGCGCCGGCGCCGGCGCGGCGCTGGGCAGCACAGCCATATCCATGGCCGGCGTTCCCGCCAGTCAGGTGGGCGCGCAGCGCTTTCGCGCCGGAGCCACCTATGGCGCCATGGGCGGCGTGCTGGCCGGAGCCCTCGCCCTGCGCGGATCCGCCGAGCCCGCTCCCAGCCACTCCTTCTGGATCGATCGCTGGAACACTCCGCTGCTGCTGGGCATGGCCGCGACCCAGACCCTCGATTTCACCAGCACACGGTATTTCCGCGAGCGCGGCAGGGACGAATGGCTGCTCACCAACGGCGTCGTCGATAACCGCGCCGCCTTCATCGCCACCGAAGTGACCGCCGTGGCCAGCGCGACCGCATTGGCGTGGATCTTGCACCGCACGGGACATCACCGCATGGAACGGCTCTTTGAGGCCGGCTACATCACCATGGGGGTCACCTCGGCGGTTGCCAATTACCGCTATCCCACCGTGGGTCATGCATTGTTCTGATTGAATCGGGAAGGAAACCATGATGAGCAGATGAAAACGGGTTGTCACGGTTGGCGCCAGCGCGATTCTTCTGGCGATGATGGCTCAGACCGCAACTCCGCGCTCCGTGCGGGGGACAGCGGTCGTCAAGATCGAGAGCGGTATCCTGCGCGGCGTCGTCAGCCGGGGCGTAGCCGCTTTCAAGGGCATCCCGTATGCCGCGCCGCCGGTGGGCGAGCTGCGCTGGCGGCCGCCACAACCTGCCCAGCCCTGGAGCGGCGTGCGCTCGGCCTCTTCCTACGGACATGATTGCATGCAGCTTCCGTTTCCCGGCGATGCCGCACCGCTCCGCACCCAGCCGAGTGAAGATTGCCTGTATCTCAATGTCTGGACACCGGCGCAGCGTCGGGGCGAGAAGCTGCCCGTCCTGGTCTGGATTTACGGCGGCGGCTTTGTCAACGGTGGCACCTCGCCGGCGGTGTATGATGGGGCCCACTTCGCCGATCGTGGCGTGGTGCTGGTGAGCTTCAATTACCGCCTGGGGCGATTTGGTTTCTTCGCCTTCCCTGCCTTGAGCGCCGAACACCCCGGCGAGCCGCACGGCAACTACACCTTCATGGATCAGATCGCCGCGCTCCGCTGGGTGCAGCGCAATATCGCCGCCTTCGGGGGTGATCCCGACAATGTCACGATCTTCGGCGAATCGGCCGGCGGCATGTCGGTGAATGCGCTGATGACCTCGCCGCAGGCGCGCGGGCTGTTTGCCAAAGCCGTGGTCGAGTCGGGCGGCGGTCGCAACAACCTGCTGCCCATGAGCCGCCTGCATGACTCCGGTCCGTCGGGAGTGCCGTCCGCCGATCAGGTGGGCGTGAACTTCGCCAAAAGCATGGGCATCGAGGGCGATGGTCCCGAAGCGCTGGCGGCGCTGCGCAGGCTGCCCGCCGACAAGATCGTCGACGGTATGAACATGGCGTCGATGGTGCGGACGACCTACACCGGACCGATGATCGACGGCCGCATCATCGTCGAGACGCCCGAGCAGGCCTATCGCGACGGGCATGAGGCGCGCGTGCCCTTCATGGTCGGAGCCAACAGCGCCGACCTCGGCTTTTTCCGGGGGCATTCCATGGATAAGGCGCTGGCGCCGTTTGCCCCCAATCAGGAGGAAGCGCGCAAGCTCTTCGATCCCGATCATTCCGGCGACAAATGGCCGGGCGCGCCGCATGCCAGCGAGATTCCCTATGTGTTCGATACCATCCGCGCGCATTACGGCAAAGCCGTGACGGCAGCGGACGAAGCCACGGCGCATGCCGTCATCGCCTACTGGGTGGCCTTTGCCCGGTACAGCACCCCGAATGCCGGCGGCGAGCCGCGCTGGCCGGCCTATAACAGGGGCAGCGACATGCTCATGAACTTCACCAGCCACGGCCTGCCCTCGACGTGGTCGAAGGCGTGGTGCAAATGGCCAGCCGTTAAAAGACATCGCAGGACTGAATCGCGCAGGGTAGGCGGTGCGACCGCCCGCATTTGCTACCGCTCCCGTTGGTCGCTGCGGTCGCGGCTTCGATTGCC
>SCRB01000051.1 GCA_004299545.1 Rhizobiaceae bacterium | reverse complement strand
TCGCGCCGGTGTTCTCCACCCGGCGCGCCGTCAGCACCACGTCGCCCGACAGCGAGGTAACGAAGCCCTTGTTGATGACGGAGGCTTTGCTGTCGCCCTTCAGCGTCAGCGCGCCGCCGTTGAGGAAGTCGGTGTCCGCCGCATCATGGGTGGAGGCGACGAAGGAACCGCCCGTCCTCACCATGCCACTGGTGCCGACCGCGACGCCCGCCGGATTGATGAGATAGAGCGAGCCGGTCGCCGTCAGCGAGCCGTCGATGGAAGATGGCAGGTTGCCGGTGACGCGGTTGAGCGTCGCGCCCGTGCCGTTCTCGAAATGCGCCGAGGCGCCTCCGCCGACCGAAAAGTTTTGCCATGAGATGATGGCGTTGCGCGAGGGCTGGGTGACAAGAAGGTTCGAGCCGGACGCGCTGATGCTGGCATTGCCCGCGGTCACCCGGCCGCCAGTGGGCAGGGATTGGGCATGTGCCGGTGATGCTGCCAGGGCAATCGCCAGGGCCAGCACGGACGTCGAACCGACGAGGCGCCGATCACGAGAGGCATGGCCTCTCGCCTGTGACATCCCTATGCGTAACAACAAACTCATCGTGGCCGCCCCCGCGAACCCAGAGCGCGCCAGCTGTAAAAACCTTTACGCAAAGCAAACCTTTCGCAGGCAGGCCGCGCGGCATCAAGGTCCAAATCGTTCCCGACTTTGGTCGTGCCGGTGCCAGCGCCGGTGGTTCGCGCAACGGCGTCTCGCTCGCCGGCTCGTTCGAGGGCGGGTTCTCCGACACGACGCAGAGCCAAGCCGGCAAGGGCGCGTTGCGCTAGGTGTTCAACTGAGCGCGGAAGTTCGAGCCGGCAGCGGAGCGGCGGGCTGCATATGCTGGGCGTAGAACGCCAGTTCAGTGGCAACCCATTTGCCGAACGTCACGCGCAGAAGCTCGGTCGCCGCCGGAACGCCGGCGTCATCCAGCACGAAGTAGCCCTGCATCTCTCCGAGCTGCAGGATTCTCGTCACCTGGGTCTTTGAAACCCCGAATGTCTTTGCGAGTTCGGCGCGGCGCGGCACCGGCGTGCCATCGAGGTCGGCCAGCATGACGGGGAGCAGCACGGCGCCGGCGCCGTCGCGCGCGCCGAAGAAAGCCACCCATTCCGGCATGCGCTCCGCCAGCGGCTTCGCGGTTTCATGGGCGCGCCCCGACGACACCAGGAAGCGATCGACGAAGCTCGGATCGTCCTGCCACAGTCGCGCGCGACGCATCGCGGGCTCCAGAATATCCAGCGTGCCGGTGGCGTAGCACAGCCACGGCCGCATGAAGTCCTGCATGCGCGGCGTCGGCTGGTAAATTTTTGAACGGCGGTCGCCGCTGTTGCGCCTGGCCTTCACGAAGCCGGTAAATTGCAGCAGCGCCAGCATCGTTTTCAAAACGCGCGGGCTGATTTCTGGCGGCCGGCTGCACATTTCGAGCAGATTGCCGTAGGTCGCCCCGCCTTCGGGTCCGAAGCGTTCGCGGTCGGCGTGCAGATACAGCAGATAGCCGGCCAGCCGCCAGCGCGCGTGGTACGAGATCAGCTTGTTGACCACCCGGTTGCTGCGCCGGAAGCCGGTCATGCCTGCGATGTAGGCGCGAACGGCCGCATCGAACGCCGGCATCGCAGCGAACCGCGCGGCTTGAATCGGCAGCGGATCGGTTTCTTCAGCCCTGCGGAAACTGGCCGGAGCTCTTTCCCGAATGGCCGTCAAGGACTCCATCTGATCGGACACGCCCGCCCATCCAAATCATCAAAACAATCGCGCTTCCAAAACCAATGTGCCCGGCGAGGGCAAAAATATCAATGATACCGGCCGGGCATGACCATGATGTCGCTCGGGAGGGCCGGCGGCGATGCCGATTCGCAGATGAAGCAGGTGGGAGTTGACGGGTGACGACGGG
>SCRB01000479.1 GCA_004299545.1 Rhizobiaceae bacterium | reverse complement strand
CTTGATCGGAAGGGGTGTCCCGGCCATCTCCTGTCTCCTTAAGTGCTGTCGAATCGGCCGCGATGCGTGGTCGATGACTGGCGTCGCGATGGTTCTTGGATAACGAATGCAAACAAAATATGCCATGCCTGACATCGTTGTCAACGATGCATTGATCGATTGGACGCACCCGTAAACGGGCACTTCCCTTGTATTCGAAGTCATTCAACCCATGGCGAGGGATCGAATGATCGCCGCAAGCTCTTGTCTTTGCGGAAAAAATGACGCACAGTGACAACGATGTCAGCCGCGTCATCCAGGCAAACGCACGGCAGGTACATCCCAGGAAACGCGGCCGCTCTGGAATGGAGACAGCATGAACGATTGGTTGATTGGCGGCATCGAAGCGGCCTTCGACAAGGTATGCGCGCAAGCGAGCCGCGGCGGTGACTTCCCGCACATCACGCAAGGCGGCACGTGGTGCACGACCCGCGACGGCGTATGGACAGGCGGATTCTGGGCGGGGCTGCTCTGGCTTGGGTACGAGGTAAAAAAGAGCGACGCACTGCTCACCGCAGCGATATCGTTCACGGAACGGCTGCTGCCGCGCGCCGCCGACTCGGTCAATCACGACCTCGGCTTCATGTTCTATCCCAGCGCGATCCAGGGATGGCGGCTCACCGGCGACCAGCGGTATTTCGATGCCGCGTTGACCGCCGCCGAAAGTCTCGCCGCGCAATTCAATCCGCAGGGCGGCTTCATTCCGGGCTGGGGATTCTTCGGCGGCAAGGACTGGTCGGGTTCCGTGTTGATCGATACCCTGATGAACCTTCCGCTGATCGTCTGGGCCGTCCAACACGGCGCCGACGCGCGTTTGCTCGACGTCGTGCATCGCCATGCGAAGACCGCGCTCGCGAACCATCAGCGCGCAGACGGCTCCGTCTTTCACGTGTACAAGTTCGATCCAGCCAACGGCACGCCGATTGCCGGCGATACCTATCAGGGACTCGACGCAGCCAGCGCATGGTCGCGGGGCCAGGGCTGGGCTCTCGCCGGCTTCGCCATGCTCGCGGATATGACCGGTTCGCAAGAGTATCTTGCGGCGGCGCAGCGCGTCGCGGGCTACGTCGAGAAGCACTTGCCGGAAGACGGCATTCCGCTATGGGATTACCGGGCCGACGACGCATCGCCCAAAGACTCGTCCGCAGGCGCGATCACCGCCTACGGCCTCATCCGCCTCTGGAAGCTGACCTCCAGTACGCGCTACCTCGACCTCGCCGAAACGATGCTCGAAGCGCTGACCGCACACTGTCTGGCGCGGCCGGACAGTGCGCCGATTCTCGTGCATGCGACGGCAGATTTGCCGCATGGTTTGGGCATCGACGAATCGACCATCTATGGCGATTTTTACTTCCTCAAGTCGCTCCTGGCGCTGCACGGCATCAAGGGCCGGCGCGACCCAGACAAAGGCGACACGCACGGCTCGCTCGTGCAGACATCGAACAGATGAGAGCGGCAAGACCCGTCACGAGAAAACCGCCATGGAATTCATCAAGCAGGAACGCTTCGATGCCGTCACTGTGCTCACACTGAATCGGCCCGAACGGATGAACGCGCTCAGCAAGCCCTTGCTGCAAAACCTGGATGACGCATTCGCAACGCTCGGCGACGACGCACACACGCGTGTCGTCGTGCTGACAGGTGCAGGCACAAAGGCCTTCTCCGCAGGGGCGGATATCAATGAACAGCGCGGTTTCTCACCAGAAGACGCGTATCGGCACATGCGTTGGGGGCAAGCCATTTTCGACCGTGTCGAGGCGTTCAAGAAGCCAACCATCGCCGCGATCAATGGCGTCGCGCTCGGCGGCGGCCTCGAATTGGCGCTGGCATGCGATCTGAGAATCGTCGCGGACACGGCGCGGCTTGGATTGCCCGAAATCACGCTCGCGAGCTTCCCCGGCTGGGGAGGCACCCAGCGTTTGCCGGCCCTCATCGGCGCATCGCGGGCGATGCAGATGATGTTCGCGGGCGAACCGGTCTCCGCCCAATGGGCGTTCGCCGCAGGCTTGGCAAATGAGGTCGTCGAAGCGGAGGTACTGCGCGATCGAACCCTGTCGCTCGCGCATTCCATCGCGCGGCACTCCGGCGAAGCGCTCACCGCATTGAAAGCGGTGATCCGCATCGGGCTGCGCGAAGGTCGCGCTGCCGGCCTCGAAGCGGAAGCGCGAGGGGTGGGCGCGCTTTGGGGTTCGCCCGCGCAAAAGGAGGCACAGGAAGCCTTCTTTGCCCGGCGGAAGAAACCCCGATCCGATCCCGCCTGAAGCAGAACTGCGGTCGTGGTCCTTCACCCATGAAGGGATCCGGTCTGGAGCCAGCCTCTGCCCGGGTTCACGTCAAGGGCACGGCTTCAGTCGACTGAAAAGAAACGTTGCGCGGAGCACAGCGCACAAGCCATCGGAAGTGCCCGGCGGCCACCTTGGCGGGATTTCCCGGAGTACTACGGCATACACCGGAATAACGAGTGGTGCCCGGGACCGGAATCGAACCGGTACGTGCCTCGCGGCACTCGGGATTTTAAGTCCCGTGCGTCTGCCAGTTTCGCCACCCGGGCGGGGTGACAGAGGAATCGTCTACCGAACGATTGTACCGGGTGCGGGGAAAAAAGGGGAGCCAGGGAAACGGCTCACCTTTTTCGGGTCTTCGCGACCGCCGGCGCGGCGGAGAGCGGGGCGGTGGAGCCGCGCAGGATGAGGGACTCGTCCGACAGTGTCGTGCCTTTGGCCTCCGCCTTCTGTTCCACCATGCCGACCAGTTGGCGCGCAGCTTCGTAGCCGACTTCGAAGAGCGGCACCTTGACCGTGGTCAGCGGAGGGTTGACCAGTTCGGCCAGAGGCGCATCGTGGATGCCGATCACCGACATTTGCTCCGGCACGCGAATGCCCTTCCCGCGCAACGTAAGCAGCGCGCCGGCGGCCACCGCGACGTTGGCGCCGAAGACCGCCGTAGCATCAGGATTCTTCCGCAATGCGCGCACCATGCCATCCCGGCCATGTTCGGGGTAATAGCCAGACTCCTCCACCAACCCGGCCTCGAAGCGCACCTTGAAATCCTTCAGCGCCTGCTTGTAGCCCTGCAGACGGCGCTGGGCGTTATCGGTGCTCAGCGGTCCGGCAAGATGAATGATGCGGCGGTGCCCCAGTTCCAGCAGGTGGCGCACGGCGGTGCGCGCGGCGGTTTCGTCCTCGGTGCGAACGTAGTTGTCCCCGGTTTCCGGCTTGCGATTGACGAAAATGTAGGGAGTGCCCAGATACTGCAGTTCGCTGATGACGCTGTCGCCCAGGTACGAGGTCGCCACCAGCAAGCCGTCCACGCGATTCTGCTGCACCAGGCGCAGGTGCTCGGGAACCAGCGCGGCATCATCGGCGGCGTGGCTGAGCACGAGCAGATAACCCGCCTCGCGCGCCGCCTGCTCGGCGCCACGGATCATCTCCGGGAACGTGGGGTGGTCCATCAGCGGCACAAGCATGCCCAGCGTGAAAGTACGACGCAGCTTCAGTCCGCGCGCAATGGCATCGGGCTGATAGCGCAGCAGACGCGCCGCCTTGAGGATTCGATCCCGTGTTTCCGGACGGATCGACAGGGCTGGGTCATTGCGCAACACTCGAGAAACGGTGGATCGGTCGACCCCCGCCTTGAATGCCACATCCTTCAGCGTGGCGGAATTGGCCAAAATTTGCTCCTCCCCTCCATACTCATCCGGGCGACTTCCGCAAGCCGGGTTTCCTGACCCCTCTGTGTGCGTGGAGAAAACAGCCCCCTAGATACGC
>SCRB01000478.1 GCA_004299545.1 Rhizobiaceae bacterium | reverse complement strand
CTCGGGAGAGATCGATCATCTGCGCATCACGCTCGGGACAGATCTTGCCGGGCCGAACGACTATGAGTCCGGTGATTGATCGATCCCACAGTTCCGTTCGGATCCGCCGTCACCGACAGCGGATCGTCGAGCGCGATCGACCAGACCTCCTCGCGGATATAAGCCCTCGAGCTCAGCCTTATTAATTACTTGTCTCAGGTAGATTCATCAAAACGTCGGCAATCACAAAGGCCGGTGTCTGCTCTATTCTTTGCGGATGGCCGAGGTGGGTTGGCGACGTTTTGCCATCTTCCACCAACGCCTGCGCTGATGGGGGGCCGCGGAAATGTCTGGGACACTCAAAACACTCGCAGCGATAGCGGTGTCTGTGATTTTCCCGTTATCCTCGGCCGGCGCTCAGGATATGCTCCACATCCTCCAGAACATGGCCGGGGCGCTTGCCCGCCCTCCCGCCGGTGCGCCGGCGGGTCCTTCCCATCCCTTATCCCCGCCCCGACCGGCCAGTGACGGCCTCGATGACGGCCCCGCAATGGCGCGCCTCCAGGATGCGCTGAACCGGCTCGGCTTCGACGCCGGCCCGGCCGACGGTGAATTTGGAGCCCGGACGGCCGCAGCCGTCCGCGCGTTCCAGTCGAGTATAGGGCTAAGGGCGACCGGTGTCCCGACGACGCGCCTGCTGGCGTTGGCGACCGCGCAAGACAACCACAACGCTGCACCGGCAAGTAGCGAGGACAGCACGAACACGGCGGCGAGCTTCGATTGCGCCCGCGCCACCAAGCCGGACGAGCGTGCGATCTGTGCCTCTCCGGACCTCACGAAGCGCGACGCCACGCTCTCCCGTCGCTACAAGGCGGCGCTCTCGCAGGCCCGCCCCGTAGGTGCCGCCGCGATACGGAAGGCGGAGCATCAGTGGTGGCTCCGGCGCGAGCAATGCGGCGGCGATATCGGCTGCCTGCGCGCCGTCTACGACGAGAGGATCGCCGAGTTCGGCGGATCGGGGACGCCCGACAGCGGCCCAGTTACGGCCGCTGCCATCGACGCCAACGATGCGGGCACCGTCCCGGCACAGGCGCCACGCATCACGGGGACCGAAGACTTCGAGTTGACGAAGCGCTTCGGCCGGCCGGTCGTCAGTCAGGATAGGCTCGCCGATCCAACCGGTCAGAAGGGCCTGGTGCGATTGATGGCGCTTGAGGCCATCAAGGCCGACCCGACGGTGCTCGATGACATGGATCATGCCAAGGACCTCGCCTATCAGGTGCTTGCGGAGGATGAAAGAGCGCGGGTCCTGGTCTCCGGTTATTGGGCAGGCGCCGACGAGTTCGTCCAACGCGACACCTATCGTCAGTTCGCCGAGGAATGGAAAAAGCGCGGCGCGGCGGCGCCGACGCTCCCGCTCGACATGATCGCCGTGACACCGGCGAAACTCGGTGCATACACCGCCGGGGGCTTTCCGATCGCGCTTCAGGCGGGGGGCGATTCGATCCCGTTTCCGGGGGTCGGCCCGCTCAGTATCAAGAGCCTCGGCCTCCCCCCGCTGCCGCAGGTCTGGCATATCGGGCAGGCGCGGGCGCGCTCCATCCCTGGCATGCTCAACCAATATCGCGGCGTCTGGCTGGCGCGGGACTTTTCGCTCGATGCATTAACCGTAGAGGCCAACCATTACAGTGCCGCCGCGACGATCACGCTTCAGCGGATGCGTATCTTCGCCGACGCCGGTCTGACCCGTCTCCTGGCGGAACTGCCATTGCCGGTGCCGCCATCCATGCTGGACGTACCGGTCCGCAACGGACACGTACTGGTCTCCGGTTTCGGCCTGCGTGACGAGAACTATCGCCGTACGGCGCGATTCTTCGACCTCCTGCAACTCGGCGCCAAGCCGGAGGCGATCAATTCGGATGCCGACGCACTGGTTTTCGCACGGGGACTTCCGGTCCTGACCGACGACGCTCGTTATGTCACCCCCTATAATCACTGGGTCGGAAAGGACGAATTCGAGAAGGCGGAGAACGCCAAGCGATTCCAGACCGAGAAGGCCGCCAAGCTGGCGGCGGAAGCGCCGCATCCTCCGATCCCGGTCACGATGGTGGTGACGACCTCGCTCGCGACCTATGACGTGGGCCGTAACGTCTTTCCGATTCACAAAACCGGTTCGATTTACCAATTGCCGAGCTTTTCCGACCGCCCTGCCGAGCTGCCGTTCGGCATGATGTTGCCGGCCGAATGGAAGGTCGACCCGAAGACCGCCGAAGCAGCGGCGGCGAAGACCGAACACCGTTATGTCTTTTTCGCCGTATCGGGCGTCATCACCGGCGTCGAGCCGCCCGCCGGAAATTCCGCGTTCGGTGCGGTCATGCGCTTCCGGCTCGATGACATCACGCTTTATGCAGACAAGACGCTCAAGGTCCCGATCGCGCATTTCCCGGTGCCGAAGCTGCTACAGTCCTATCTCATGGCCGGTACGACGCCGAAGCCGGCCTATGTGCCGTATCTGGGTGAGGACCCGGTGATGATGTTCGCGGCCAAGACCGTGCCGGCGGTGCTCGACACGATCAACTGGCAGAAGCTCATGGAGGCGCGTGCCAACGAGGAGGCCGGCCTCTACCTCCATCCGGAAACCTGGTTCGACAACGACCCGTGGCCGCCGTTTTTTCCGCCCAGCTATCGGGCCAGCAGTTCCACCGCCGAGCGTTTCAAGGCTTGGTCGAAGGAGCGGGCAGCGGCCATGCCGGCCGTGACCCGCATCGGCTCGACCGGGACGATCAGCGCCGGCGAGGGCAATCGTCCGCTCGCCCTGCTGGCCGACAGTTACGGCGCGATCTGGTACTCTCAGACGGCCGATACGCTCGCAAAGGCGGGCGTTGACAGGGAAAGGGCAAGCGTCATTGACAACAGCTATGCGAGCGTTACGCCCTTCCTCGTCTATCCGACCGCGCGCAAAAATTACGTCATGACCCTGACAGACGCGGAGGTCGCCAAAGTCCAGGGCCATTCCGTACGGTTCGAAACGACGCTGAAGATGAGCGGGGCACGGCTGGCCGGCAGTGCGTTGCTGGTCGACGCCGAACCACAGCAGGTGGTCGTGACCGACACGGCATCGGGCAAGACCCTCTTCACGCGTTCGCTTACCGACGTCCCGGGCAAGGCGGAGAAGGCCGAAGCGGCGCACAAGGCCGCCATGCTCAAGGTGAAGCAGCAGCAGGAGGCCGCCAAGGCGGCGGAGGCCAGGAAGCAGGTGGCGGCGGCGGAGGCCCGTCAGGCGGCGATCCTCAAGGCGCGGGAGCGTCCCGCCGACCCGTTCGGGCCGGCCGTCGCCGGCGTCCGCCTCGGCATGTCGCTAAAGCACGCGGACGCCGCGATCCGCGCCTTCATGCCCGTCGGAGCGATCGCTGTTCCGGATCCGCGCGGTTGGGGTCACGTTCCGACGCTGCTGTCGCGCGTCGTCTACAGCGTTCCCGACATGAGCCGCCGGGTTGCGGTGTTCTCCCATCCGGGCAGCGGCGGCCGCGTGCTCGGCGTGACGCTATGGACAAGGCTCCCGAACGGAAGCCTGTCGCGCGATCAGCTGCGCACCTCGCTGGAGAAGCGTTACGGCACGGCGCTGCGGTCCGATTATCTCGCCTGGTACGCGGGTATGGGCAACGTCGAAAGGCTTTCCGACATTCCGAGCCTCATGGCTTGCCGCGGACAGTCCTATGGGTCGGAAAGCGGTTACGCCTATAGCGAGGGGCGGATCGACCCACGCTATATCGGCAACGACCGGCCGGACGTGCTGACGGAGAATACCACCACCACCTTACCGTCTATTCTGAACGGGCAGGGCACGCTCGACAGGCTGTCCCAGATTATCGACTGCCCGGCGCTGCTTTGGGCCGATTTCAGCCAGTCGCGAAACGGAGCGGGCTTCGTCGTCGGGCTGGTCGATGCCGGCTGGACCGCGCAGATCGTTGCCGCCGCACACCGGCAACAAGCCAGCAAGGACGCTTCGGCCGTCGATGACGCGCTGACGCCGGGCTCAGGACCAGCGGCGACGGCGCCGAGCGCACTGGAGGTGGCGTCCGGGACGACGGCGCCGGGACGAATGATGCCTGGAACGATATTGCCGGGGGCAGCCACGCCAGGGACGGAAACCGGGGTTGCGCGGGCCGACCTCGACATTCTCGGAATCCGCCTCGGGATGCCGTTCGCGGAAGCCGAAGCGATCGTGCGCAAGCACATGACGGTCGGGCGCACCGCTGCGGGCGCGCGTAGTCTTCTCAAGAACAGTCCGCCGCAGCTCTATCAATCCGGCAAGCTGTTCATCTCCGGCGACGGTCGCGAGTTGATCGCGCTTTATGATGAGCCGCCGGGCGCGAAGGAGGCCGTCGTTGCGGTTTGGCGCCGCGTTTATCTGCCGGTTGGCGCCGCGGATCTCGCGACCGTCGCGCGCCAGCTCGCGGATAAATACGGAAGGCCCTCGGTTGCCATTGGCGGTACCGTCGAGCTTTGGGGAAGCAGCCTGACGCCCGGTTGCCAGACGGCCTATCTCACCGCCCGCAACCGGCCGCTCCCGCTCGAATGGGCGGAGGGCGGCAAGCCACTCGCCTGGACTGCGCCAAACGGTGCCGGGCCGGCGGCATCCGGCTACGTCCTCGTGGCCGACCCGACGCGCCCCGACCAATTGCTCGCCAGCTGCGGCCCCGTGCTGGAGGCAGTGCTTCTGGCCCAGGCGGGCGGTCCGCCAATGGAGGTGATCGAGACGATACTGACCGACAATAGCACCTATCTGACTCTGTTCGCCCGCGCGGCCCGGTCCGGAGCTTCGAGCGCCACCATCAAGACCAGCACGCCGCCCCTGAAATTCTGAACGAATCATGTCGCGAATAACCGAGAGGGGCTTTCCGAGGGCGGAAGCGGCTGCCTAAAATGACAGCCCCGATAGGCCGGAGCCTCCTTGGCTCCTCGCGTTCATTATCTCAAAAAATCTGAC
>SCRB01000477.1 GCA_004299545.1 Rhizobiaceae bacterium | reverse complement strand
CGGCATTGATGTCTTCGATATTGAACTTGCCGAAACCGACCCAGACAAGCTGGTCGGCATCATCGCCGTGCTCGAGCCTACATTGGGCGGCATCAACCTCGAGGAAATCAAGGCGCCGGAATGCTTTTACATCGAAAAAAAGCTGCGCGAGCGCATGAAAATCCCGGTGTTCCACGACGACCAGCACGGCACGGCGATTATTTCATCGGCTGCTATCCTCAATGGGCTGAAAGTCGTTAACAAGAAAATCGACCAGATCAAGATGGTCTGTTCGGGCGTCGGGCACTCCCAAAGATAATGGCGAACGCTCCATCATCGCCAAACATCCTGGACCGCGACTTTCAGGCTGATCGGCCAGACTGATGGACGGCCTCGGCGTGCCGCACGGCGTTCAGTTTCTCGATCCACTGGTCAGGCAAATCGTGCTGGATCGCTCCCTCTCGGATCAGGGTGATGTAGCGCAGAGACGGATTGCCATCCTCGGGGAGCCCGTCAGCGATGAGGCTGAAGGCGCGGAGCCTGTTGCCCTCCCGATCCTTCACATTGAGCCAGATCGGGTAATAGCGCCAGCCCGGTACGCCCTCGGTCGAATGCAGCCAGACCATATCCCGGCGGGTCATGCGGTAAAGCACTCCCCAGACTTCCTCGCCGCTCGCGGGCGCGATGTTTGCCGGGGCAGACATTCCGCATGGCCGGCCATGGAGATTGAAGCGCAGCGTGTAGTCCAGGGCGCGTCCTACGCGCCATTCGAGAGGCTTCATCTTCCGCCGACCGAGAAAGACACTGTCGTTCATGTTGGCGCCGAAGGCGAAGTACCAGACTTCCTCGTCGGGACGGCCATCTAGAGTCAGGCCCCAGGCTCGGTACCAGAGCCGCGCAAGCGGCCAGATGCGCAGAATGACCGGAAGCCAGAGGTGTTTCAGGAAGCGGCGAAAGGCGATCATGCGGACGGTTCCTGCGCGAGGCGAGAAATGCGCAGCAGCAGCACGAGTTGCAGCAACGCGGCGAGGATGGAGGCGGCAAAGACGGCGTGGATCGAGATCAGAGACACTAAGGCCGCCCCGAGCAGGGGCAGAAGTGCTGCGGGCGAGGCCAGCGCGTTGAAATAGGCCGAGTAGGCAGGCCGCCGGTCGTCGGGCGAGATCTCCATCAGGTAGCCCAGATAGCCGATGGTCACGCCATTCATCATCGCGCCGATCACCACGAAGAGTGCCATATAGCCGACAAGTCCGGCCGACGAACCCAACAGGAGCAGGACGAGAAGCGGCGGCAACATCCGCACGACCGCGACGGCCTGCAACATCCTGAGCTTCCCGGCGCCGTCGCCAAGCTTGCCCCAGATTGGGTTGGAGACGAGCGCGCCGACTGTCTGGGCGCCCAGCAGCAGGCCGACATCTGTCTGTGTGACGCCGCTCGCATCTGCAGCGAGGACATAGAAGGGCAGCGCCATCAGTGTCGCGCCGCCCAGCCACTGGGAATAGAGGAACAGGCGGAACCGGCTGTCGTTCTTCAGCACCTGCCAGCCATCGCGCAGGAAGGATCGCGCGTCCCGCGGCGCCTTGCGCCCGGCCGTGCGCGCCGCCGTCGGCGGTTCTCCGGCCGAGACGAACAGCAACGAAGACAGGATCATCAGGAGAGCGGCGAGCCCGAAGATCAGGGCATAGGCCTGAAGGTTGGCAAGGAGCTCGAGGGTCAGACGCGCGAAGGCGGCCACCCCAAGCGCGATGAGGCCACCGCCGAAGAACCGCCAGGCCAGCATCCGGCTGCGCAAACCGGATGGGATCGCACGGCCGACAATGTCGTTGTAGGGCACCGCGACCACGCCGCTTACGAAGGCGTAGAGCGTCCAAAGCCCAAGAAACGACACCCCCAGCACCGCCGGGGCCATGCCGCCTCCGAACCAAAGTAGGAGGGCGATCAACGTTGCGACGAGGGCCCGACCATAGGCGCCGAAGACGTAGAACGGCATGCGTCGCTCGGCCCGTTCGGCGAAAAAGCCCACGACAAGCTGCGGCAGCAGCCAGCCCAGACGCAGCGCCGCGCTGGCAAAGCCCACGGCGAAGGCGCTGCCGGTGAGTTGAAAGACTAGGCTCGCCACGATGGTCGCCGTGTCGATGGCCGCGGTGCCCGCCTGAAAGGCGGCTCCGGCCCCAGCGATGCGCCAGAAGCGGCGGCGTTCACCAGGAAGCGCTGTCTCAAACGCGGGCATTGGGGGCCTCGGCGGCGCGCCGTCCACGCCTGATGTCGATGCCCGATTGCCCGAGCACGATTAGCCCGCCGCCGACCATGACGACGATTGACATCACGTAGTTGAACAGGATCATCAGCAGTGCTTGTTCCTCGGGCACGCCGAGCAGCCTGAACGCGAAAGCCGAGCCGATGACAAAGCCCCCTGGCACCCGCAAAAAACGCGAAGCAATCATCGAAAATCCGGCGAAAACCATCAGAAAGAGATAGTCGAATGGCGTGAGCACGACCC
>SCRB01000476.1 GCA_004299545.1 Rhizobiaceae bacterium | reverse complement strand
TCCTCAGCGCAATCGCGACTATTGGATGCAGGCGCTGACCCGCCTGGCGCAACGGCCCGCCGTTGCAGACTTTCCGCGTTATGGCTTTGCCATCGAGGATTCCGGCCGCATCGTCGGCGTGATGCTGACACTTTATACCCGCCACCGGGGCGAGGGTGCGGATGACATCCGCTGCAATCTTTCAAGCTGGTCCGTCGATGCCGGCTATCGTCCCTTCGCCGCCAAGCTCGGGGCGATGGTTGTCAGGCCGAAAGATGTGACATTCATCAATATTTCACCGGCGCCCGGAACCCTCAAACTCAACAAGGCGTTCGGATTTCGCCTCTTTTCCGACGGGCAGTTCGCCTTCTTGCCGGCGCTTAGCCGACCGCGCCGTTCGCCCCAGGTTTTCGAAATCCAGCCCGACCTCCCGGAACTCGCTTCGCTGCCCGAGAACGAACGCTACATCTTGTCGGAACACAAGGCGCTTGGCTGCCTGTCGCTGATCTGCATGCACGAGGGACGAGCGGTTCCTTTCGTGTTCGTGGAGCGCCGGATAATGCGGGGGCTCGTCCCCTGTTGCCAGGTCGTCTATTGCCGCTCTTTGGCCGATTTGAGCCGTTGCGCCGGCGCGCTTGGCCGTTTCCTGTTGCGGCGCGGAAACCTGCTTTGCCTTGTCGATGCTGTGGGGCCTGTACCGGGATTGTTCGGTCGCTATTTTCCAGGCAGGGGCGCGAAATATTTCAGGGGACCGCAGCGTCCTTCTCTCGGCGATCTCACCTTCACCGAAATCGTCATTTTCGGGCCATAGAGCGCGACACGATCCGATCGAGTCACGTCATGCGCTTCCGAGCAGGGCATGGATCATCGCGTAGTCGAAGCCGTCGGTGCTCAACCGGCTGTGAATGAAGCCGAAACCCTGGTCGAGTTCCCAATAGGCCCAGCCCATATGGTTTGCCTCGACCGCTTCGCGTACGGCACGAACCCATGCGGTGCGGCTTTTCGCATCGACGCAGAAATCGAGCACGCCGAACTCGTCCAGGATAATGGGGCAATGGTGAGCCGTCGACCATTGCGCGAGCCCGGAGAAATCGGAGGCGATCCTCTCGGCCGTCCAGGGCGACGATAGCTCCTGCTCCACAAGATGCGCGGCCTCTTCGTCGCCGCCGGCCCGAAGCCGCGCCACAAGCGCACGCACCGACGGCGTATCGCGCGTTGCGGGAAAGGGAAGGTTGGCGATGCGGGCGAGGGGGGACTTGTCCCAGTTCTCACACTGATGGGTAAACGCCATTGGCGAATAATAATGGACGGCGGCAATCTGCCTGTCGGTGGCCAAGGGCGGCGCGCTATTTATTTCCCAGATGCCCTGAAAGCGGGCCGGCCCCCAGACCAGCGTATGCAGCGGGCATTTGGCGCTGACGATTTCGGCAAGCCGGTTTCTCAGCGTCAGCCAGGCGGCCTGGGTCATGGGCGGCTCGTTCAGCAGTTCCGGATAGACGGAATCGGCCGGCAGGTCGGCGATCACGGCACGCAGCGCTTCCCATGCCCGGATCACCCGCTCGGCCGCGGCGGCCGGATCCCGCCGGAACGCAGCATGAAGATCGCCGGAGGGGTGCATGTCGACGAGAACGCCAAAGCCTAGCCCGGTCAGCTTGCTCACGCCGGCATGGATGCGGTCGAGCGTTTCCCTTTCCTGGGTGAGAATAAGGTCGCAGTTCACTGGTACGCGGATGATTTCGAAGCCCAGGCCGTGCAGCTTCGTTAGGACCGCTTCGGCGGGGGCGGTCCCGTCCTCGCGATCGAGCCATGACGGGAGATTGAAACCGCGAGAGGGAACGGCCGGCTTGCTTCCCGCCGTCGCGATGGCCACGTCGGGAGGAGCCAATGCCGCAACAAGCGAGCCGCCGGCGAGCATGAGTGCGGATCGCCGCGAAATCATGGTCAATACCCGCCGTCTTTTCCCATGCGAAGGGGTGAAGTTCCCGTCAGGGTGCTGTCCTGCCTTCCGTATGCTCCGGTCGCCGAGCCCGACTGCGGCAACCGATGTCCCACCGGCGCGCTCTCGGTCACTATCGTAAACATGGCGCTTCGCCTGATCTGATCGCCCTCGAGGCGGCGCCGCAGCAGGCTTGCCGCCTCGGAAGCCGTCTCACCGGGGCCGAGTGCGAAGAGCATCAGGTCGACTGCCGAGAAAAGATGCGGGTCCCAATCGACACCGGCCGCAGACAGCCCCGTCAGAATGATGAAATCGAAGCGATGTCCGGCTTCAACGAGAATGCCGCCAAAGTCGGGGTGGCTCTTCGATTGGCGTTCCGTCTCCGCGGGGGCATGGAAGATTATCGTCTGAAGGCCGCTGGTGGCGTCGGTGAATATTCTGCGCCCGATCGCCCGTGACGATGCTTCCCTTTCGGTCCGGAGGCCGATTTCGACCATGAGCACCTTCTGGCCCACCCGCTGGAGTCCGATTCCGATGAGGCGCGCCGCAAAATCCGCCTGTGAAGCGCTGTGGAGCGACGATGCCAGGAGGACGACAGGTTTGGGATGGCCGCCCAGATGCTGGCTGATGCGCTCCAGAAGCTGCAGGACATTGTCCGACAGGTCTTCGTGTCCAGCCTGGAACAGATGCTGCCGGACAAGGTTGAGGTTCGAACGTGTCGATGAGCCGGCAATGCCGGGCAGGCGATATTCGCCAAAGTTGACGAGCAGGGGAATGGTCCCGGAAGCGGCAGGCGCGCTGGCCTCGTCCCTCTCGGTCGCCGTTACCGTTTTCCCCGGCTGGTCCAGCGGGTCATCCCCGGATCGGGGAGCGGCGCCGAATGTCAGGGCGAGGCCGCATCCCGCCGCAAGCCCGAGGAAAAGGCTTACCGGCAGGAGCAGGAGCGGCTTTGGCCATGTCGGTTGATCTGGCGGCGAGGCAACGCTGATGATCCGCGCCTCGGATATCTGAAGTCCGTCCAGGTGGGATGTTTCCTGGGCGCGTTTGCGGAAATCGTCGAGCACGGCGCGGGCTGCCTGGGCCTTCGATTCCAATTGACGCAATTGCACCTGCGCAATGTCCGATGATTTGGATTGATTCCGCAGTGCTTTGAGCTTGGCTTGCAGCGTCTCGACATTCTGGTTCGCAAGGTCGTATTCCGACTTCAGATATTGCCTTATGCGCGCGGCTTCGCCGGCCATGAGCCGTTTGGTTACGTCCAGTTCGGACTGGAGCCGTTTGACGGCGGGATGGCGGGGGCCGTAGACGGCCTGCAGGTTGGCAAGCGCCGCGGCACGCCGGTTGTAATCGTCGCGCAGTTTCGAGATGTTGGTGGACGACAAGGCGTCGGAGAATTTGGCAAGGCTGGCGGGCGTATTGCCGGCGGCCAGCGCCTGGTCGTATCTGTCCTTCGCCCGGTTCGCATCGCCTTGTGCCGCGATTAGCTGGGTCGTGATCTGGTCGATCTGCGACTGCAGCGTCCCGCCGGAGCCGGAGTCCAGGATCTTGTGCTCGAATTTGAAATTCTGGACCGCATATTCGGCATCGTCGACACTCTTCTGCAGCGTGCCGATCTTGGTCTGAAGCGCAGAATTCACATCGTTGTTGGCGGCGGCGCGCTCGCCCGTGAGGCTTGCCCTGTAGCGATCGACGATGGCGTTGGCGATGCGCGCAGCTTTTTCCGCCGATCCGGACTTGAAGCTGACGTCGATGACATAGGTCAGCCCCTCCCGCTCGACCGAAATCCGGCTCTGGAAGCGTTTGAAGGCCCTATCCGGCGAAGGCGCCTCGACCTTTCCTCCGAACAGGCCCCGCAGGCGCGATACCAGGCCGCGGCTGGAAAACTCGGGATCGTTTTCGAGGTGCTGGCTCTTGAATACGTCGTCCAGAAGGTCGCGCGATTCGATGACGAAAACCTGGCTGGCGATGGCGGCGCTGTCTGCGCCGATCCCCGGGAGGACATTGCTGAAACTGGTCGCGCGAGGGTCGCGTGGATCGATCAGGACGGAAGCCGTTGCCGTGTAGCTTGGTTTCGTCACTGCCAGATAGAGAACCGCCAGCAACAGTACGGCTCCCGTGATGGCAACCACCATGACGCGGCGGCTCCACAGGATGTTCCAAGCGGCTTTCATGTCGACAAGCGGCGAAAGCGTGCGCTCGTCGACGCCGGCCTGGTTCATCACTTTTCCTCCGACGGGTATTTAATGCACGGATTTCTATGTCCGCCCCAGTATCGGGGATGAGTGATTAGCCATTCGTTAAGCCTAACCGAAGGAATTGATCGGGTTGGCTGCCTCGCCCCCATTGGAGGCGCCGGAAGTAACCATGCCAAGGGTTCTTTCTGGCGCGGCTGCAGGCTTTCGCGCTATTCACGCACTTGCGGCTGAGGTTCCCGCTGGCAGCCTGTCGATCGTTGCCGTTCGCCTTGGAATGCGACGTTGGATGACATTATGAGCAACCCTGAAGCGGCCCGCATCGGAAGGAGTGCCTCCGAAGCCGGCGACGTCCATATATCTGTCGCCGCCCTCGCGAGAAGCGGCGGGGTTGCGATCGTCATCAAATTCGCCAGCGCCGGCCTTGCCTTCCTGATGTTCG
>SCRB01000475.1 GCA_004299545.1 Rhizobiaceae bacterium | reverse complement strand
GGATCCTGCCGCCGAATTCGCGGTTGCGCATCCGCACGCTGAGCATCCGCTATGGTGCGGGAGCCAGCCCGATACGCGAGGCATTGTCCCGCCTCGTTCCGGAAGGATTGATTACGATCGATCGAAACCGGGGGTTCCGTGTCACGCCGCTCTCGATAGAGGAGTTGCGGGAGATCACCGAAATGCGCCAGATCCTGGAGGTTGAGGCGTTCCGCAGATCCATCGCGCTGGGCGACGACGAGTGGGAAGGGCACATCGTCTCGGCATTCCACCAGTTGGTGAAATGCATCGACCATCCGCTGGACGGCCAGGCGGAACAGCGCCTTCGATGGGAGGAGCGCCATCATGCGTACCACCGTTCTCTGGTGGACGCGTGCGGGAACAGCAAACTGCTCCACGCGATCGACCGTATATACCAGAACCTGGCCCGTTATCGCTCCGTCCTGCAGATCAACGATCTGGAACCGGGCGTCATGAGAAAAATCCACGAGGAGTTGTTCGAATACGCGATCGCTCGCAACGCCAAGGCTGGCAGCGAAGCGCTTCGCGGCCATTTCGATGTGAACGTCGAACAGGTCCGCGACACGCTTGCGAAGGACCCTCGGCTATTCGACATGCTTGCCGACGCATAGGTGGGGCAATCTGCTTACCGCTCATGTCGAGCGGGAAACAAGGGAGGAAAAGATGAGAATTGGAAAGCTGATAGGCGCGGTGCTCATGGCGACGGCCGCTTCGGCGTTCGCCACATCGGCCATGGCGGCGCAAGACAACATGTTGGCGAAGGTCAAGGAAAGCGGCACGCTTCGCGTCTGTACGGCAGCCTACGCGCCCTGGAGCGTGAAAAACCCCATCGACAACAAATGGGAGGGCATTGTTCCTGACATCGTCGAGGAGATAGGCAAGGCTCTCCAGGTCAAGGTCGAATGGGTGGATACGTCCTGGGCGACAATCGTTACGAGCATCCAGACTGGCAAATGCGATCTGGGGGGCGCGGCGATCTGGACCGCGCCGCAGCGCGCCGAGGTGGTCTCGTTCACCCGCCCGATCGGGGGCGACAGCATGACGATCTTCGTTCCCAACGATTCCACGGCGAAATCGCTCGCCGACGTGGACGTTGCCGGCAAAAACATCGCGGTTGCATCAGGTTCGGCGGACGAGCGCGTTGCCAAAGCGCTGTTCAAGAAAGCGACGGTGAAGCCGGTTGTGTCCGACCAGCCGAGTCCCGCCGTCATGGAACTCGCTTCAGGACGCGCCGACGCCGCTTCCGCGGCTCTCCTCGGTACGTCCTATTTCATCAAGAAGAATCCGAATCTGCATGTAAAACCAATCGCAGGGTTGAGCTACAACTACACGCCTTTTGCGTTCGCGGTTCCGGCTAAGGAATATTTCTTCCGCGACTATATCAATATTGTACTCGGCAACCTCGACGATTCCGGTAAGCTCAAGACCATCAGGGACAAGTGGGCGAGTTTAGATTCGAAAAAATGACCGTTCCCCCTGTCTCTCCAGACTTCGGCCATAAGCCTTGACCAGAGAACAATCGAAAGTGAGAAGACGAGCCGTTCGCCGACGCGGGGAAGATCTCTTCTGGTACACTTTCCTGCCGACGGCGATCGCCGTCGGCCTCCTCTGGCTGGTGGCCTCGCAGATCAAATGGAGTTTCGTCGAAACCC
>SCRB01000474.1 GCA_004299545.1 Rhizobiaceae bacterium | reverse complement strand
ATCTGCTTCGCAAGGTCGCAGAACGGAAGAAGTCGACGCCTGCACAGATCGCGCTCGCTTGGCTCCTTGCTCAAAAGCCGTGGATCGTTCCAATTCCAGGCACTCGCAAGCTGGAACGTCTGGAAGAGAACATTGGAGCAGCGGCAGTCGAACTTACGCCCGAGGATCTCCGTGAGATCGATCGCGCCGCCTCAAAAATTCCGGTGCAAGGGGCCAGGTACCCCGAACGACTGGAGCAGATGACCGGTCGCTGAGCGGCAAAAACATATGTTCTGCGGACGGTTCATGAGCGGATTCCTGGACCCTGGACAAACGAAAGCTCTTAATGATGAGGGCTCTCCATCTACTCGAGGGCGGAGCAGAATGCGAGTCGGCATGCACGGGCCGAGGTTGATGGGTGGCAGACTGCGGACGCTCTTCACGTGTATGGCACGAGGCGGCATTCAGCTACACTCGCAGCAAGGAGAAACTGGCACGCCGGCGAAGGCCGCAGGGGACGCGGTCGCACTTTTGCTTTCCCTCAATGGTCCCGAATCGAGGACGCGGAATCAGGCCGGCCGTTGGTCGGACAAGGTGATAGAACGCCCGACCATACCGGACTCGTCATCGCCTACACCTCGTCAGGTGAGGAGACTCTTGCAAACGCGTATCGTGCCGTTTTGCTACCAGGGGAGACTGGCCCTGTGGGCCGCCGGTTGCGCGACTTAGGACCCAAGCTCCGGCAACACTTAGCTCTGAGATGTTGACTTAAAGTACTTTAAGTTATTAACCTTGTATATATGAGTACAGCTGTGCACCGCCTTGAAGGCTACACGATTCGAGAGGCTGCCAAGCTCAGTGGGCTGCCAGAAAGCACCTTGCGGTACTACGAAGCCATTCGCTTGCTGGATCCCGTGGGCCGCGATGCGAGCAGCGGGCACCGACGGTATACCGAAGATGACGTCGACCTGGCGATCGCCGTGGCGTGTCTGAACGCGACGGGCATGTCCATCGACGACATGCGCGTCTACCTAGAAAGTCGAAAGCTAGGCGACCAGTCAGCCCAAGCTCAGATCGAACTGCTCGAAAGCCAACGGCGTCGCCTGGCGGAGGAAGCGCATAACCTTCAGCTTAGACAGCGATATATCGAAGCCAAAATCGCTTATTGGCAGGCTGCTTTATCGGGAGACGGAGCACAGAAAGCAGTCATGGGCGAAAGCGCCAGATCGATCGCAAAAGAGCTGCGGTCGCCTAACGTTCCAGCGGAAAATGCGTGACCGTGGAGGAGGAAACTTGACGAGAAAGTCGGATTCGTTAGTGGGGCGGGCTGATCGGCCTTCGCGGCAAGGCGGCTGAAGTCGCTGGCCACGCCCCGAACAGCGAGCCTTCCACGGCGGACGACAGCCGTACTCGCCCTTTTCGTTCGATAACCTTCTGGTTCGTCATTCGTCCATCGCGATAAAGGAGAAATTACAGATGCATACGGTTAACGCTTACGCCGCCACCTCCGCGACCGAACCACTCACCCCGACCACCATCGAGCGTCGTGACCTCGGTCCGCATGACGTCCTCATCGACATCAAGTACTGCGGCATCTGCCACTCGGATATTCACACCGTCCGCAGTGAATGGGGTCAAGAGACTTACCCGCTTGTCCCTGGCCACGAGATTGCCGGAATCATCGCCGAGGTAGGCTCCGAGGTCAGCAAACACGCCGTCGGCGACCGCGTTGGCGTCGGCTGCATGGTCGACTCGTGCAGAGAGTGTGCGGCCTGCCGGAGCGGCGAAGAGCAGTACTGCCTTAAGGGAAATACCGGCACCTACGGAAGTATCGACAAGTACGGTCAGCGCACTCAAGGTGGGTACTCCACCGACATCGTCGTCACCGAGGATTTCATCGTCAAGATCCCACAGGGCATCGAGCTCGACGCCGCCGCACCCATGCTGTGTGCTGGCATCACGACCTACTCACCGCTGCGCCACTGGGGCGTCGGCCCCGGCAAGCAAGTGGCGGTTGTTGGCCTCGGCGGGCTCGGGCACATGGCCGTCCAAATCGCACATGCGATGGGTGCCGAGGTCAGCATCCTTTCGCAGTCGCTGAAGAAGCAGGAGGACGGTCTGCGGCTCGGTGCAGACCACTACTACGCCACGAGCGATCCGGCGACATTCGGTAAGCTCGCCGGTACCTTCGACCTCATCATTAACACGGTCAGCGCCAAGATCGACGCCGAGGCCTACCTCCGGCTACTTGCTCTGGACGGCACCATGGTTAATGTGGGCGCTCCGCCGGACCCGTTATCGCTGAGCGTGTCACCTCTCATTGACCAACGCCGATCGTTCGCCGGCTCGCTGATCGGCGGCATCCGCGAAACCCAGGAGATGCTCGATTTCTGCGCCGAGCATCACCTTGGCGCCGAGGTGGAAGTGA
>SCRB01000473.1 GCA_004299545.1 Rhizobiaceae bacterium | reverse complement strand
GGGAGTTGGGTGCAGCGCCAATCTCCCCCCTTGTCGGTGAGGTCAACGTTCCCGCCGAAGGCGGAGCGCGCGACCGCGTGCCGGGCGATCGTTCGCCCGCCCATGCGGAGGCCAGCGAGCAAAGCGAGCGCTCGGCCGTGAGCCCAAGGTTGATGTTCATGATGTCGTCGGGCGGGCTGACGGCGGCCGACAGGTTCCAGGGCAAGGACGCCATCCTTTCCGGCCCGGCCGGCGGCGTCGTTGGCATGGTCGAGACGGCAAAGCTCGCCGGCTTTGAGCAGGTGATCGGCTTCGACATGGGTGGCACCTCGACCGATGTCGCCCATTATGACGGCGATTACGAGCGCGCCTTCGATACGGAAGTTGCCGGCGTCAGGATCCGTGCGCCGATGATGCGCATCCATACCGTCGCGGCCGGCGGCGGCTCGATCCTGCATTATGAGGCCGGCCGTTTTCAGGCAGGCCCCGATTCCGCCGGCGCCAATCCCGGCCCCGCCTGCTACCGCCGCGGCGGACCGCTTGCCGTCACTGATGCCAATCTGGTGTTGGGTAAGCTTCAACCGGATTTCTTCCCCGCCATCTTCGGCCCCAACCGCGATCAGCCGCTCGACCGGGAAACGGTGCGCGCGAAATTCGAGGCACTCGCGCACGAGATCGGCGACGGTCGCTCACCAGAGGCGATCGCCGAGGGCTTCATCACCATCGCCGCGGAAAATATGGCCAATGCCATCAAGAAGATCTCCGTGCAGCGCGGCTATGACGTGACGCGCTATCTCCTGAACTGCTTCGGCGGTGCCGGCGGCCAACACGCCTGCCTCGTCGCCGATGCGCTCGGCATGGAGACGGTGCTGATCCACCCCCTTTCAGGGCTCCTGTCCGCTTACGGCATGGGACTGGCGAAGCTTTTCGCCTCGCGCCAGCAGGCGTTGCTGCTGCCGCTCGATAAATCCTCTCTCCCGGCGATCGTGGAAATGGCGGCGGACCTTGCCGGCCAGGTGGCCGAGGAACTCGCCAGTCAGGGTGTTACGGACGTCGCACGTCGCGTCACGCTTCATGTCCGCTATGATGGCACCGATACCTCGCTGCCGGTCGATTTCGATGGCGAATCGGTCAGTCAGGCGGGAGCGGCATTCGAGGCGGCCCACAAGGCCCAGTTCGGCTTCGTCTATGACGACAAGCCGATGGTCGTCGAGGCCGTCGGCGTCGAGGGGATCGATGCACGCGCCGAAACCGGCGGCGAGGACAAACAGGCGCTTTCGGACAACGACGTTCCTCCGGTCGAGACGCGATCCATCTTCTGCGAAGGCGAATGGCGCGATGCCGGCATCTTCCGCCGCGCCGGCCTTCATCCGGGCAGCCGCGTCGCCGGCCCGGCCCTCGTCATCGAGGGCCACCAGACCATCGTGGTCGAACCGGGCTGGACGGCGGAGATCACGGCGCTGAACCATGTCCTTTTGACCCGCACCGAGAAGAAGAAGCGCCATGCGGCGCTCGGCACGGAAGCCGATCCGGTGATGCTCGAGGTCTTCAACAACCTCTTCATGTCGATTGCCGAGCAGATGGGTGTGACGCTGCAGAACACGGC
>SCRB01000472.1 GCA_004299545.1 Rhizobiaceae bacterium | reverse complement strand
CGTCTACTTCCGCCAGGCGCCGCATTGGCACCCCCCGGGTCAGGTCCGCCTCGGTCTTCTCCCGGCCCCATGGCGAAGCGAGGAGAGCCTCGGCCATCGGTGTGCGGGCATAGGAGGGGCAGACACAATTGATGCGCACGCCCTTGCCGGCAAATTCGGCGGCGGCCGAGCGCGTCAGCCCGACGACACCATGCTTGGCGGCCGCATAGATGGAAAGTCGCGGCGCACCGGTCAGGCCGGCAACGGAAGCGACATTGACGACCGCGCCGCCCTTGCCGGTCTCGCGGAATTGCCGCTCCATGACGGGAAGCTCAGCCTTCATCGCATGGAAGACGCCCATCAGGTCGATGTCGATGACATGGCGGGCTTCTTCCGTCGGAATGTCCGGCAACCGGGCGAAATCATGCGCGATGCCGGCATTGTTGAGGGCGATATCGAGGCGGCCGAAGCTGCGGAGTGCCAGATCGACCAGATCGGGCGCAAGCCGTTCGTCCGCGATATCGCCGGCCAGCGAAGCTGTCGTGGCTTCGAACGACCGGGACAACTCTTCGAGACCGGCCGGATCGCGGTCTGATAGCACGAGAGATGCGCCTTCGTCCGCGAAGCGCCTGGCGGCGTGGCGGCCGAAGCCTCCGGTGGCGCCCGTCACCAGCACCGTCAGCCCTTCGAAACGTCCGGTCATGCCCCTTTTCCGATCGTTTCCATGGCCAGCCCCGAAAGGAGTTCGACCGCGCTGCCGTAGGTCTTCGCTTTTTCCGGATTGGAGGCATTGCCGTCCAGCGCGCGCCTGTAGACGCCCTGGCAAATCGCGGCAAGGCGGAAGAAGGAGAAGGCGAGATAGAAAATCCAATTGCCGATGCCCTCTACGCCGCGGCGCCTGCAATAGGCCGCGATATAGTCCGCTTCTGCCGGAAGGCCGACCGAGCGCCTGTCAATGCCGCCGAGGCCCTTGAAGGAAGAGGAATTGGGAAGCCGCCACTGCATACACTGATAGGCGAGGTCGGCATACGGATGGCCGAGCGTCGACAATTCCCAATCGAGCACTGCGACGACCTCCGCGCGGGCCGGTGCGAAGATCATGTTGTCAAGCCGGTAATCGCCATGGACGAGCGTGACCAAACCGTCGTCGTCCGGCAGATGACGGTCGAGCCAGCCGATCAATTGCTCCATGGCGTCGAGATGCGTCGTCTCCGACGCACGGTACTGGCTTTTCCAGCGTGAGAACTGCCGCTCGTAATAATTGCCGGGACGGCCATAGTCGGAAAGGCCGGCCACGGCGACATCGACGCCGTGAAGGGCGGCGAGCGTCGCGTTCATGGCGTCGTAGACCGCCGCGCGTTCGCTCCTGCCGGCCAATTCCGGCAGCGCCGGGTCCCAGAAGATGCGGCCCTCGACGAAGCGCATGACAAAGAACATGCGGCCGATCGGGGAATCCTCGGGTGAAAGAAAAAGCGTGTCCGGCACGGGAAAGCCGGCCGATTTCAGCGCCGTCATCACCCGATATTCGCGGTTCACCGCATGCGCGGACTTCAGGAGTTCGCCGGGCGGCTTGGCGCGCAGGACATAGCGGCCGCTTCCCGCTTGCAGGAGATAGGTCGGATTGGATTGGCCGGACGGAAATTTCCGGATGCTTTCGAGAGCCTTGAAGCCTGGAATGTGAGCTTCGAGATAAGGCCCCAGAGCCTCGGAATCGATCGCGTTCGGATCGTTCACGCCTCTTCCCTTTTGGGCTCGACATAGGTCAGCGTCAGCCAGCGCGCGGTCAGCGCCGGTTTCCTCGAATTCTCGATTTCGATGGTCACGTCATAGGTCAGCTGGATCCATCCCGACGGCCGGATGTTGAGATCGGCAAGGACGAAACGTGCCCGGATGCGTGCACCGGATTTCACTGGCGCCTGGAAGCGAACGCTGTCGAAGCCGTAGTTGATGCCGATGCCCGAGCCTTCGAGCGGCGGGATCGCTTCGAAGGCGAAGGTCGAGAGCAGCGCCAGTGACAGGAAGCCATGTGCGATCGTTCCGCCGAAGGCGGTTTCGCGCGCCGCCCGCCCCGGGTCCACGTGGATGAACTGGTGATCGTCGGTCGCATTGGCGAACTGGTCGATCATCTCCTGGGTGACGGTCCGCCATGGCGACACCCCGATTTCCTTTCCAACACCCGACTGGAGATCGCCGAGCTTGACCGCCTGCACTGCACTTTCTTCCATGGAAGTGTTTATCTCGAATCCTTGAACAGCGTCATGCCGTGGTTGACCGATTCGCCACCGTCGATCGGAAGGATCGCCCCGGTGATGTAGGACCCGGCTTTCGAGCATAAATAGAGCGTTGCTCCGGCGATGTCATCCGGGCTTCCGATGCGGCCGAGCAACACATGGCTGCCGACTTTTTCGGCCTTTTCGTCGGTCCCGGTCGCAAAGGCCGTCATGCGACTCTGGAAGGGACCGGGTGCGAAAGCGTTCACCGTCATATGCCTGCCGGCAAGCTCGTTCGCCAGTGTGCGGGTCAGATGATGAACGGCGGCCTTGGAGGCGGTGTAGGAATAGGCGCCGTCGGCGATCGGCTGCGTGCCCATGACCGAGCCGAGATTGATGATGCGCGCCGGATCGGCATGGCTTGCCGCCTTCTCCAGCAAGGGCAGGAGCGACTTGGTCAAATGAAAGAGGCCGGTGACGTTGACGTCGAGGACGCGTGACCAGGCCTTGTACGGAAAGGTCTCGAGCGGCTCGCCCCAGGTCAGGCCGGCATTGTTGAGCAGGATATGGAGGCGATCGGTCCGCTTGCCGACTTCCTCCGCGAGCGCGGCAACGCCTTCTTCCGTACCGACATTGCCAGAAAAGCCCTCGACCTTTCCCGCCGTGCCCGAGGCGTTGATCTCATCAGCCGTACGGGCGCAATCCTCGCCCTTGCGGGACGCGATCATCACGGCCGCTCCGGCCATCGCAAGGGCTGTCGCCGCCATGCGGCCGATGCCGGTGGCGCCGCCGGTGACGAGGGCGGTCTTTCCCCTCACCGAAAACAGATCTTCGAGATAACTCATCTTTCTCGCTCGCTTTCCACCGCGATTAGGGCACCGGCCCCGGCGTTGACAACATACCCGGTAGTATGTTCATCATTTTCAAGCCCGTAAAGGTCCGGCCTCCATGCGGGCGCATTTTGCGCCGTGTAACGCGAAACGGCCGGAAAACGGAGCCGAACGCATGGCGCCCAAGGTCGGTGAATATCGTGTCGATCAATATGCTACCGACGGTTCGCGCGCCGCTATCCTCGAAGCCGCCGCGCGCTGCTTCACCGAGCGTGGTTACGATGCGACCTCGATCGATGACGTGGCGCGGAGCCTTGGCGCGACCAAGGGCAGGATCTATCATCATTATCCTTCTAAGGCCGATCTGTTTGCCGATGTCTTCAGGGCCGGCATGGAGATGAATTACGCTGCGATCGAGCCGGTGCGTGACCTGCCCGGAAAGGCGCTCGGTCGTTGGAGAACACTCGCCTTCACCCATGTCGTCCAGATGATCCGGCGCCGCACCTTCCAGAGAGTGGTGTGGGAAGGGACGGAGATGTACCTGCGTGGCGCGACGACGCCCCAACAGCGCAGCACCTTCGCTGCGCTGCATGAAAGCCGGTCGCGCTACGGCGCGATCTTCCGCCAGACGATAGCGGAAGCGAAGAAGGACGGCGATATGCGCTTCGGCAGTCTCGGCATCGCCAACCAGCTCATGCTGGTGACACTCAACTCGCCTATTTTCTGGTATTCGCCCCGGCCTGGAGAGACGCGCGACGATATCGACGACATCGCATGGCAGGTCGTCGCCTTCGCGGCGAGCGGCCTGGGTGCAAGTGAAGGAGAGTTTCGATGAGCGGTATGAATCTCGGCATGACCGAACGGGTCAAGCCCCTGCACGACAAGGTGGGCCGCATGGTGCGCGAGGAGATCGCGCCGCTCGACGGGGAATTCCTCGCCGAAGTCGGAAAGACCGGCGACCGCTGGATCTATACGCCCCGGCAGACGGAAATCCTCGAAGGGCTGAAGGCGAAAGCGAAAGAGCGCGGCCTGTGGAATTTCTGGCTGACCGATTCGAAGCGAGGCTATGGCTTGACGACGGTGGAATATGCCTATCTCGCCGAGGAGATGGGCAAGGCGCATCTCGGCGCGGAGACCTTCAACTGCTCGGCTCCGGATACCGGCAATATGGAGGTTCTGGAACGCTACGGAACGGCCGAACACAAGGATCGCTGGCTGAATCCGCTCCTCGACGGGAAAATCCGCTCGGCCTATCTGATGACGGAGCCGGACGTCGCGTCTTCCGACGCGACGAACATTTCCATGCGCTGTGAAAAGGACGGCGACCAGTATGTTCTGAACGGCGAGAAATGGTGGTCGTCGGGTGCCGGCGATCCGCGCTGCGCCATCTATATCGTCATGGTGAAGACGCCGAATGACGGGCCGAAGCACCGGCAGCACTCGATGATCCTCGTCCCGGCCGATACGCCCGGCATCACCAAATTGAGGGCGATGACGATCTATGGCGACGATGACGCGCCGCACGGCCATCTGCATCTCCGATTCGAGAATGTGCGCGTGCCGCAGTCCAACCTGCTTCTCGGCAAGGGTAGGGGTTTCGAGATCGCGCAGGGGCGGCTGGGGCCGGGCCGCATCCATCATTGCATGCGGGCGATCGGCCATGCCGAAAAGGCGCTCGAACTGATGTGCAGGCGCTCGCTCCGGCGCGAGGCCTTCGGCCAGCCGCTCGCCAAGCTCGGCGCCAATTACGACATCATCGCGGAGGCGCGGATGGAGATCGAGATGGCGCGGCTTCTGTGCCTCAAGGCGGCCTGGATGATGGACCAGGGCGATCCGCGCGCCGCCGCGCCATGGATCAGCCAGATCAAGGTCGTCGCGCCGCGCATCGCGCTCAGGATCACCGACGAGGCGGTGCAGATGTTCGGCGGGCAGGGGATCAGCCAGGACACGCCCTTGGCGCGGTCGTGGACGCATCTGAGGACGCTCCGTCTTGCCGATGGGCCGGACGCCGTGCACCGCAGGCAGGTGGCGCGCGCGGAACTGAAAAAATACACGCAGGAGAGGGTGTAAGGACTCATGAAAGCGGTCGTTGCACGCGCATACGGCCCGATCGGCAATCTCGTCTATGCGGACTGGCCGGAGCCTGAAGCGACTGGCGGCAATGTGGTCATCGAGGCTGAGGCGATCGGCGTAAACTATCCGGACGGGCTTCTCGTGCAGGGCCTTTATCAGGCGCGTCCCGAAGTGCCTTTCGTTCCCGGCATGGAAGTTGCCGGCCGCATCGCCGCCGTGGGCGATGGCGTTCGTTCGGTAAAGGTCGGCGACCGGGTCGCGGCGCTGCTATCGCTCGGAGCCTATGCCGAAAAAGTCAGCGCGCCTGAAGCAGCCCTCACGAAGCTTCCGGAAGGAATGGATGCGGGCGACGCCTGCGCGCTGCTCTGCGGTTATGGCACGGCGCTTCATGCCCTCAAGCAACGCGGCCAACTCGCCGCCGGCGAAACGCTGTGCGTGCTTGGAGCTTCCGGGCTTACGGGACTTGCAGCGGTGCAGATCGGCAAGGCGATGGGTGCCCGCGTGATCGGGGTGGCCTCGTCCGCCGAAAAGCAGGACATTGCCCGTCAGGCAGGGGCCGATCTGGTTATCGGTTACGACAATCTTCGCAATGCACTGAAGGAAGCGACCGGCGGCAAGGGTGTCGATGTCGCCTTCGATCCGGTCGGCGGGGATATGTTCGACGTTCTCGCCCGCGCCATGGGCTGGAACGGCAGGCTGCTCGTCGTCGGCTTTGCATCAGGGCGCATTCCGCAACTGCAGGTCAATCTGGCGCTGGTCAAGGGCTACAGCGTCGTCGGCGTGTTCTGGGGCAGTTTTACGCGCAACGAACCCGAGGCGCACGCGGCCAATATGCGGCAGCTTATCGCCTGGTATGAGGCGGGCCGGATCAAGCCGGTGATCGAAGGCATCCACCCGCTTGCAGAAGCGGCTTCGGTGCTGGAGCGAATCCATTCGCGCAAAGCGAGCGGGAAGCTCATTCTCCGCCCTTGACGCGGCCTGGATTATTCCCGGCGCAGATTCTCCATCTCGCGGATACGGGCGGCGCTCTCCGTCTCGAGGCTGCGGGTCACTTCGCCGATCAGGGTTTCCGCCACCACGAAAAGCGAGGCGGAGGAGTCCCACGCTGACGGCACGGCTGTCCGGCCGGCGACGACATGGCGGGCGAAGCGCGCGATGGGCGACAGCCACCGGTCGGTGAAGAGGATGATGTGGACGCCGCGCTCATGCGCCTTGCCGGCGAAGCGGACGAGGCTTTCCTGATAGCGGCGGATGTCGAAGACGAGCAGCACGTCGCGCTTTCCCATGTCGATCAGCCGGTCGCGCCAGTTGCTTTCCTGTCCCGCGAGATGGAAGACGTTCGGCCGGATGATCGCCAGATGCGAGGCCATATAGCGCGCGACGGGATCGGTGAAGCGGCCGCCGATAAGGAAGATCTTCAGGCGCGGATTGGCAATCAGCCCCGTCATGTCGCCGATCTGCTCCTGCGACAGATGGCGAAAGGTTTCGCGGATATTTTCGATGGTCGCGGCGACCATGGGCGAGGTATCGCCGGCGGCCGAGGCAACAGGCGCTGCCGAACGGATGAGGGGAGATTGAAGCTGGGCGGCCAGTTCGTCCTGAAGCGCTGCCTGGAATTCAGGATAATTCTGGAAACCGAGCCGGGCGACGAAGCGCAGGATCGTCGGTGCGCTGACCCCGGCCTGGATGGAAAACTCCGCCACCGTCTTCAGGCCGCATAGCGGGTAATTGCCGATCAGCGTGTGGGCCGCCCGCCGCTCGCTCGCGGGCATGGCGTGGAGCTTTTCCGTGATCCGTTCGGCGATGCTCGCCGCCATCCTCTACCCCCTCCCTTCCGGCACGGGCCGAACCGGCTGACGATCCGCTTCTCGTTGCTTCGACCTGGAGTTCATACCGTGAAAAGAACGCGTTTGACAAAGCCATAGAATGTGTATGAAATCGTACGAGTGGACGCAATGATAAGCTATTCGTAATTTTTGTTACAGCGTTCCGAGGGGCATTGGCGATGAAGGCGGCTGAAGACAAGGCTGCGGTGGAGGCTGCCGTCCGGGTGTTCAATCCGAGCGGCAGAAGCGCTTTCGTCATCGTATGCGACCATGCCTCCAACCATATACCCACCGAACTCGGAACCCTCGGGCTTGGTCCGGAGGCTCTCGTCAGCCATATCGCCTGGGATCCCGGCGCCATAGAGGTCGCGCGCATCCTTGCGGAAAGGCTCGACGCGACGCTCGTCGAATCCTGCGTCTCACGCCTTGTTGCCGATTGCAACAGGCCTTACGACGCCCCCGATCTCGTCCTCGAGCGGAGCGAAATGACGGCGGTTCCCGGCAATGCGGACCTGAGCGCAAAGGACAGGGAGCGCCGCATAAAGCTGGCGCACAAGCCGTTTCACGACTGCATCGCGCAGGTCGTCAGCGACAGGCTTGAGCATGGGTGGGCGACGCGGCTGGTCGCCATCCATTCCTTCACGCCGGTCTTCATGGGCGTCGCGCGGCCCTGGCAGGTCGGCGTGATTCATGACGAGGACATGACGCTCGCGCATCCGGTAATGGAGGCGCTGGCCGCGGAAAAGCAGATCAATGTCGGCGACAACGAGCCCTATTCACCCGCCGATCGCGTCTATTACACGCTCGACCGTCATGCCCGTTCGCTTGGGCTCGAAGCCGTCATGATCGAAATCCGCAACGACGAGATACGGACGGAAGCGGGGCAGTCGTCGTGGGGCAACCGGCTTGCGGCAATCTTCGACGGGATCGCAGGGCACGCACAAAACGAAAATAAGGAAATCGAGAACAGAGAAGGTGGGACAATCCAGCCGGGTGCAGGCGGCGTCCGGCGGCAGACAGTGGGAAGGTAAGCATCATGCCGATTCTCGACTATGACGACACCGACAAGCAGGAGGACGTGAAGGTCCTTCACTCGATGGGCTATGCGCAGGAATTGGAGCGAAGGCTTTCGCGCTTTTCCAATTTCGCGGTGTCCTTTTCCATCATCTGCATCCTTTCAGGCGGCATCAATTCGCTGGCC
>SCRB01000471.1 GCA_004299545.1 Rhizobiaceae bacterium | reverse complement strand
GAACTCAACGGATTTTGGACAGGAACTGTTGAACTCGCGGCTCGTTTGCGCCGCTGAAGAACGAGGACGGCGGCAAATCGCAGACGATGTTTCCGTCGGCCATGAACACGATGCGATCGGCAACCTCGCGCGCGAAGGCCATTTCATGGGTCACCACAAGCATCGTGATTCCCGAATGGGAAAGCTCACGCATGACTTCAAGCACTTCGTTGACCATTTCCGGATCCAGCGCTGAGGTCGGTTCGTCGAACATCAGGACGCGGGGCTCCATGGCGAGCGCTCGCGCTATCGCGACCCTCTGCTGTTGCCCCCCCGATAGTTGCTCGGGATATTTGTCGATCTGATCGCCAATGTGGACACGGGCAAGAAGGCGCTCGGCAATTTTATCCGCCTCGCTCCGGCTCAATCGCTGGTTCCGCATCGGAGCGAGAGTGACGTTGCGCCGCACCGTCATGTGAGGGAAAAGGTTGAATGACTGGAAGACCATGCCGGCGCGTCGGCGTATTTCGGTGGTCTCCCTCCGGCTTCCGGGAAGGCTGATCCCGTCGACCGTGATGTTCCCGCCGTCAATCTCCTCAAGACCGTTGATTGTCCGCAAGAATGTCGATTTACCGCTCCCTGACGGTCCGACAATGCAGACGACTTCCCCCTTCCTGATGGTCAGCGAAACACCTCGGAGGGCTTCGAATTGCCCGTAATGGCGCCTTACGTCCTGACAGACGATGATTGGCTCCTCATTGGACATCGATACCGGTCCGTGCATGTGGGCTCCTTTCAGCGAGTAACGGCAAGAGTTCTCTCCAGCCGCTGCGACAGAAGACTCAACGGGAAGATCAGCGCGAAGTAGACAAGCCCGACGGCCGAAAAAATCTCGAAATACCGGAACGTGTCGCCAGCAAGGGTGCTGCCTCGATAGAATAGCTCGGCGACGCCTATGGCGGAGACGATGCTGGAATTCTTTGTCAGGATAGTGATCTGGCTGAAGATGGCCGGAAGCATGATCCGGAAGGCCTGCGGCGCGGCGACATCGCGGACGAGATGGACCTTCGAGAGGCCAAGCGCGTCTGCCGCCTCGTATTGGCCACGCGGGACGGCGAGCACGCCTGCCCGAAAGATCTCACCCATATAGGCGCCAGCGACCAGCGACAGGGACAACACGCCGCTGGCGAAGGAAGACAAACGGGCATCGAAGACGAACGGGCCGCAATAATATATCCAGAAGATGAGAACGGTTTCGGGCAGGCCCCGGAACATGCTCACATAGGCCGTTGCGAGCCAGCCGAGCGCGCCCTTGCCGATCAATCGCCCGAAGCAGACGATCACGCCGATCAGAGAAGCCAGCACGAGCGAGGCGATGACGAGTTCGAGCGTGGTGACGAGTGCCGAACCGAGCAGCGGGAATGTTCCGAAGAAAACTGCCCAATCCCAGGTCATTGCCGCTTCTCCGATGTGCTGAAGACGCGTTCAAGCTTATAGGTAAGGCTGCTGAAGATAGCCCCGAGCACGAGGTAGATAGCACCCGCAAGGGTAAACGCCTCGATGGGCTTAAACGAATATTGCGCGATCCGCGTGGTGACGGTCATCAACTCGCCAACCGACAGCAGCGCGAGAACGGCGCTCGCCTTGAAGTAACCGACGGCGATATTGGCGAGCGGAGGGATCATGATTTTCAACGCTTGCGGCAGGACGATTTCCAGCCATTTGACGCGGGCGGACAATCCCAGTGCGTCCGCCGCTTCCCATTGTCCCTTCGGAATGGCCTGAATGCCGGCTCGCGCGATGTCGGCGAGATAGGCGGTGCTCTGAAGCGTGACCGCAATGAAGCCAGACTGAAACGGGGTCGTGGAGATTCCCGTCAGTTGAGGAAGGGCAAAATGGATCCAGAAGAGTTGCAGGAGCAGAGGCGTGTTTCGAAATATCTCGACATAGGAGACGATCAGCCAGGAAAGAGGGCGAAATCGAAGCTGCAATCCCACGGCCAGCAGGGTTCCGCCGACGGTGCCGAGCGCAACGGAAACCCCGGTAAGGATCAGGGTATTCAGTGTACCTTGCCAGAGCGCGAGTCTGAATTTCCAGAGTGCCGCAAAATCCAGGGTTTCGACGAAACTCCATTTGATCTGCGAGGCCACCAGCCAGAGGAGGCCGACGGCAGATCGGAAGAGC
>SCRB01000470.1 GCA_004299545.1 Rhizobiaceae bacterium | reverse complement strand
CCACAGGCCGGCCACCGCGACCAGGAAACTTGCGCCGCTTCCGATGATGGGCGCCCACATGGCCGCAGCCGGCGTAAATATCCGGTTCATCCGGTCCATTGAGGGGCGAGGGAGGCTTTGCAGCATTCAACGTTCGTTCCTGGGGATCCTACACCTGCGTCGGGACTTGCGGATGCTCCTGGTTGTCATCCTCTGTCAACCGAAGGCCTTTCTTCCATCTCAGCATGAAAGGTTCTGGCGGTCTGTTATCCGGAGATGACCGTTCAGACACGGTAATAGCCGCGATACCAGGAAACGAATGCCGCGATGCCGGTTTCGATGGGCGTGTCGGGACGGAAGCCGGTCGCAGCGCTAAGTGCATCGATATTGGCATACGTCGCTTCGACGTCCCCCTTTTGCATCGGCTGCATATTCATGATCGCTTTCCTGCCGACAGCCTCTTCAATTGCTGCAATGAAATCGAGAAGCTGCACCGGCTTGTTATTGCCGATATTGTAGAGCCGGTAAGGCGCCGACGATATGGCCGGATCAGGTAAGAGCGGGTCCCATGCCCCGGACGGTGTCGCGATATGGTCGAGCGTCCGCACGACGCCCTCTGCGATGTCGTCGATATAGGTGAAGTCGCGCATGTGATTGCCATTGTTGAAGACATCGATCGGCTCGCCGGCGAGGATTTTACGCGTAAACAGGAAAGGCGCCATGTCGGGCCGGCCCCAGGGGCCGTAGACAGTAAAAAAGCGAAGACCGGTCACGGGCAGGCGGTAGAGATGGGCGTAGCAATGCGCCATCAGTTCATTGGCCTTTTTCGTGGCCGCATAAAGGCTGACAGGGTGATCGACCGGATCGGATTCGGAAAAGGGCAGCTTCTCGTTGGCGCCGTAGACCGAGCTTGACGAGGCATAGACCAAGTGAGCGACCTGGTTGTGCCGGCAGCCTTCGAGAATGTTGAGGAAGCCCGAAAGATTGCTGTCGGCATAGATGTAGGGATTGACGATTGAATAGCGCACGCCGGCTTGTGCCGCGAGGTGGACGACGCGCTCGGCCTTCCATTCCCGGAAGAGCGCTGCGATCCCATCCCGGTCGGCGACATCGAGTTTCGCGAAGGTGAAGCTGTCTTTGCCTTCGAGCCGCGCGAGCCGCGCCCGTTTCAGTTCAGGGTCGTAATATTCGCTCAGATTGTCGATGCCGATGACCTCGTCGCCGCGTTCCAGGAACTTGCGGGCGACATGGGCGCCGATGAAGCCGGCGGCACCGGTGACGAGGATGCGCATGATCTTTATTGGCCCTTACAGGCTTGAACGGATGGGCAGGTTGGGCTGATGCGGTGCCTCATGTTCGCATCAAAACCGGCGCCGGGGAAGATGTGGCGAACCAAACGGCAAGCGGACAGAGGCGTGCTCCGTCATATCGATGTGCTCATCTTTCATGCCGGTCACGTTTTCCCTGGTTGCAAGCCGAAAAGTGATGCCTCTTTAGTTTACGCCTCCCGTGCTATCAAACCGGAAATCGGATAGCAGGCTTTTGTTTAAAGCGTGTCATCCGAAAGGATGTAGTGGTGTCGGGATAACCGCGTGCCGGAGAGCAAGGAGCGCCGCA
>SCRB01000469.1 GCA_004299545.1 Rhizobiaceae bacterium | reverse complement strand
GGTCTTCTCGACCGGCTTCCGCAGAAGCGGGAGAGCTGAAGCATGGCCATGCTGGCTATCCAGGGCATCACCAAACGCTTCGGCGGTCTCGTTGCCAATGACGACGTCACCTTCGAGGTGGAGAAGGGCCAGATATTCGCCGTGATCGGCCCCAACGGCGCGGGCAAGACGACGCTCTTCAACATGATCGCCGGAACCTTCCCGCCCTCCGAGGGCGAGGTGGTCTTCGACGGCGCCGCGATCTCGGGCCGGCCGGTGGCGCGGATCGCCCAGGCGGGCCTGGTGCGGACCTATCAGCTCGTCCAGCTCTTCAAGGCCCTGACTGTGGCCGAGAACGTCATGGTCGGCTTCCACCGTGTCACCACGGGCGGCGTCTTTTCGGCGCTGTTCAGGCCGCCCGCCATTCGCCGTCAGGAACGTGAGATCGCCGCGCGGGCGACGGAGATCCTCGACTTCGTCGGGCTTTCCCATCGCGCCAACGTCACCGCCGACCTGCTGCCCTATGGCGAACAGCGGCTTCTCGAAGTCGCCCGCGCTCTGGCGGCGAGTCCGAAGCTGCTGCTCCTCGACGAGCCGGCCGCCGGGCTCAACACGGAGGAGACGGCCGAACTGGCGCGGGTGGTCCGCAAGGTCAACGAGAATGGCGTCACCATCATGCTGATCGAGCACGACATGGGCCTCGTCATGCAGATCGCCCACCGCATCGCGGTGCTCGATTACGGCCGCAAGATCGCCGAGGGTACGCCGGAGGAAATCCGCGCCCACCCCGATGTCATCGCCGCTTATCTCGGCGGCACGGAGGGTTACGATGATTGACGCCGTGCAGCTCGCGCAGAACCTCGTCAACGGCATCGGGCTCGGCCTGATTTACGGGCTGATCGGGATCGGCTTCTGCGTCATCTACAATGCCTCCGGCATCGTGAACTTCGGCCAGGGCGTCTTCGTGATGCTCGGCGGGATGATCTGCGCGACCTTCCTTGCGCGCTTCGGCCTGCCGATCTGGCTGGCGGCGATCGTGACCGTTCCGGTTGTCGCGCTGATCGGCGTGGCGATGGAGGTGGCGGTCGTGCGCCCGATGTGGAAGCGCGGCGCGTCGATCTTCGCGATCATTCTCGCCACGCTCGCCAGCCAGATGCTGATCGAGCAGGTGACGCTTCTCGGCCTCGGCGACCAGCCGCGCACTTTCAATTCCTTCACGCCGGGTGGGCCGCTGATGATCGGCGGCGTCGCCTTGCCCTACCAGTTCTTCTGGGTCCTCGGCTGCGGCGCGCTGATGGTGGCCGGGCTGTGGGCCTTCTTCACCCGCACCCGCAGCGGCCGGGCCCTGCGCGCCTGTTCGCAGAACGCCGAAGCGGCGGCGCTGCTCGGCATCCCGGTACGGCGGATGATGATGCTCTCCTTCGCGCTGAGCGCAGGGCTGGGCGCCGTTGCGGGCATCCTGATCACCCCGAGCCAGATCACCGCCTACAACGTCGCCACGCCATTCGGCATCAACGGCTTCATCGCCGCCATCATAGGCGGCTTCGGCTCGGCGGCGGGCGCGGTGGCAGGCGGGCTTCTGCTCGGCGTGTTCCAGGCCCTCGCCATCGCCTTCCTCGGCGCAAGCTTCAAGAACGTCGCGGCGCTCAGCGTTCTGCTCGTCGTGCTTCTGGTCTTCCCGCAAGGCATCCTCGCCCCGTTGAAGACCCTGCGCGCAAGCCGGCGCTGAAACCGTATCGGAACAGGAGAAACCCATGTACGACCCATCCGACCCCCGCTCGAGCCTGGCGCCCGCCGCTTCCGGCGCTCCGCTATTCACCGCTTACGCGCCTCCGGATATCGGCCGCTTCTACGACGAGGCGCCGCAGATTGACGCGGACGGGGCGAAGACCTGGCTGATCCGCAGCCAGAATGCCGTCGTCGCCTATTCGAGGGCAGGAGACGGCGTGATCTTCGAACGCACCGGCCAGCCCGACGAATATGTCCTGCTGCTGCCGGGGAAGGACGTCTCGGCGACCGTCGAGAGCGGCCAGACGGCGACCGTCGTGCCCGCCTTCTCGATCGCCTTTATCCCGGCGGGAGCGAGCAAGGTGACGGTTCACGGCAAGGGCGAGGTCGTGCGCATCTTCACCACCGTGGCGCCCGATCTCGCCGCGGCCTGCGGCAATGCGGCGGCCTATACCGAAGACCACCAGAACGTGGCGCCGATCACGCCATGGCCCGCGCCGAAGGGAGGCCGCAAGGTGCGGGTCTACTCGCTCGACGTACCGCCCGAGCCCGGCCGGTTCGGCCGTATCTGGCGCGGCGAGACGCTGATGGTGAACTTCCTCGAACCGCAGAACGGCCCGCGCGACATCACCAAGCTGTCCCCCCATCACCATGACGATTTCGAGCAATGCTCGCTCGCCCTTGAAGGCAGCTTCATCCATCATCTGCGCTGGGCCTGGACTCCGGACATGCGCATGTGGCGCGACGACCAGCACGAGACATGCGACGCGCCCTCGGTCCTGGTGATCCCGCCCCCGGCGATCCACACTTCGCGCGGGGTCACCGCGGGCGTGAACCAGCTTGTCGACATCTTCTGTCCGCCACGGCTGGATTTCTCGAAGAAACCCGGCTGGGTGCTGAACGCCGACGACTACCCGATGCCCGGGGAATGACGCGGCGCCGGCGCTGGTCGTCCGCCCGGCCCTTCGAACGGTAGCACCATCGAAGGACGCCGGGTTCCCGATACACAAACCCGAAAGGCAAAAAAGATGAATGCCGCTTTCATGCCCGCTCCCGAACTCGCTGCCCGGATCGACAGGATCCTCCAGGGGGCGATCGACCCCCACGTCCATTCCGGCCCTTCGATCGCGCCGCGCGGGATCGACCATCTGGAACTCGCGCGGCAGGCCTCGGCCGCCGGGTTCAGCGCGGTGGTGACCAAGGACCACGACTATGCCGGGACCGCGACGGCGATCCTCATCAACGACAATTTCCCCGAACTGAAGACGAAGGTCTACACGTCGCTCGTGCTGAACAATGTGGTCGGCGGCATCAACCCCTACGCGGTTGAGCATGCCATCGCCATGGGGGCAAAGATCGTCTTCCTCCCGACGCTGGCCGCCGAAAACCACCTCGAATGGGAGAAGAGCGCGAACTGGTCGCACCCGGCCTCGACGCAGAAGATGCGCCACGCCACCCCCGTTCCGGTGCTCGACGCGAACAAGGAGGTGCGCGACGACGTCAAGGAGGTGCTCGACATCGTCGCCAAGAACGACGTGGCGCTGGCAAGCGGCCACATCCACGTGTCGGAGACATGGAAAGTGTTCGAGGAGGCCAAGCGTCGCGGCGTCGCGCGGCTCATGTTCACCCATCCCGAGGACATTGTCGGCGCGACTCTGAACGACGTGAAGGGGATCGCAACGATGGGCGCCTATGTCGAGCATTCTCTGGCCTTCTTCCTCGAAGGCTCGAAATTCAGGACGAGGACGAACGAGGACCTGCGCAACCACATCGAGGCGGCGGGCGTGGACCAGACGATCTTCTGCTCCGACCTCGGTCAGGTCGGGACCTTCGCCCCCGTCGACGGCTTCCGACGCGCCGCCACGCTCTTCCTCGAACTGGGCTACGACGACGAGGCCATCCACAAGATGGTCGCCTCCAACGCCGCGAAGGCGCTGGGGCTCGACGCGGCCTGACCATCTGGCCTCTCCGGGCACGTCCGGAAGGTGAAGTAAAATACAGAACTGGAGATGCACATGACCGCCGCCACCGGCTTCCGCAAGCGCTTTCTGGACCGGGAAGAGCTTTACGGCTCCTTCCTCAAGATTCCTGCTACCATGCCTGCCGAGATCCTCGGCGCCGTGGGCTACGATTTCGTCGTCGTCGACGAGGAGCATTCCCCCTTCAATCGCGAGACCACGGATGCGATCGTGCTGGCCTGTCGGGCTTGGGGCATCGCTTCTGTCGTGCGGGTACAGAGCGCCGAACCGGCGGCGCTCCTGTCGGTTCTCGACTGCGGCGCCGACGGCGTCCTCGTGCCCCACGTCGACAGCGCGGAGAAAGCGCGCGCCGTGGCGGCGGCATGCCGGTATCGCCCCGGAAGCCGGGGCTTCGCGCCGACGACGCGGGCCGGTGCCTTCGGCGCGGAGGGCATGGAGGACCATATTGCGAGGCAGGATGCCCGTGTCACGGTGATCGCGATGATCGAGGATCCCGAGGCGGTGGATTGTATCGAGGAGATCGTGGGGGTCGAGGGCCTCGACGGTATCTTCATCGGGCGCGGCGACCTCGGCGCCGCCTATGCCGCGGAAGGGAAGGGGTCGGAGGCGGTGGCCGAGGCGACCCGGCATGTGCTCTCCGCCGCACGCGGAAGGAAACCGGCGGCGATCCTGCCCGGAAGCCCCGAGGACGCGGCCGCCATGGCGGCGCAGGGGGTAACGTCCTTCATCCTCTCTTCCGACCAGGGCTTTCTCAAGAATGCGGCCAGGGCGGCTTTGGGCAATATCCGTGACGGTGTGAAAACAGCGCGGTAGCATCGTATCCGGCTGTCGGACCACCGCGTGATCCCTTCCCTGATTTCAGCATTCTTCGCCAAAACAGCATGACCCGTTTGCAAAGCCGCATCGGCACTCTCGATCTCAAGAACCCGGTCATAGCTGCGCCGGCGGAACACATGATCGTGGATGGCGGAGTTGAAGCCGCGATCCGCGCCGGGGCGGGCGCCGTGGTCGTCAAGTCGACCAATGAGAGCACGGCCGCCAAGGCGCAGCTTCGCGCGGCCGAATATGTCGCGCTCGACAGCCGGTGGAGGCCGGTCGAATGGGGGCCGCAGGCGGACCCCGCGACGATGATCCTGTCGCGCTCGGGCCTGCATCCGCTCGCATTCGACGCCTGGCTGGCGCGTGCCGTCGCCCACGACGCTCTTGCCCGGGCACATGATTGCCTTTTGGTTCCGAGCCTGATCCTCGCCGACCTCGACCGCGCGGCCGGCATGGCTCGGGCGGTCGAGGAGGCGGGATTGCGCGTGCTGGAATTCAACATCGGCACGCCCTATGCGCGCGAGGCTGCGGCGGGGGCGGTGTCGACCGAGACCGTCGCCGACCGCGTCGCGACGATCACCCGCCGCATCTGCGAGGCGGTTTCCATCCCCGTCTGGATCAAGCTTACCGGGCAGTCGAACGACGTTCCCGAGCTTGCGCGCGCCGCGGTCGGCGCGGGAGCCCAGAGCGTCATCGTCGCCGGGCGGCTTCTGGGAATGCTGCCCGATCTTGAAACGCAGGCGCCGATGATAGGTACCTCCGGCGGCTATGGCGGGTTCTGGAACCTTCCGCTCACCTGCCATTGGCTTGCGCTATGCCGCGCCACCCTCGGACGGGAGCAGCCGCTGATCGGCATCAACGGCGCCATCGGCGGGCTCGACATGGCGCGCATGATGCTGGCCGGAGCATCGGCGGTGGGACTGGCCTCCGCCGTCATGCTGCGCGGCTTCGGCGTGATCTCCGAGAGCGTGGCAGCCCTCGAAGACTATTGCCGCGCAAAGAACATGTCGGCCCAGGATCTCGTGGGACGTGCTGCCGATGCGCGCAGAACCTTTGCCGACATGCCGGAGCTTTGCGAACACTGGAAAAAGTTCGTCCCGCCCGAAAGCAGATAGGCTATGCCGCAGCGCGTGCCGGAAGCATCAACGCGTCGATCTGTGACCCGCATTTCCCGATATGGTCCAGCAAGGGCTGGACATGGTTCTAGCAAACTTTTCGGAAAGGTTATTGCTGCATGAGATTTGCGGCGTTGGTGCAGAGATAGCCCGGTGCTGGTAAGTGCCCGGCATCTGCAACTTGGCCGAGCCGACTATGCCTTTCAAATTCAATGCGCCTCGGCGTCGCAGGATTCTGGGGGCGCGATATCAAAGGGCTCGGCAAAAGCCTTCAGGCTCTCATCCAGCCGCTTGTTGATCGCAGAGATCGACGAGGCCGAGAAGGCGTGCCGCACAGTTCCTCGGTGGTCGCCTTTATCTTGCGGGTCGACACGCCCTGCACATACATCTGCGCAAGCGTCGCCACCAGAGCTCGCTCGGAACGTTGGTAGCGCTCGAACAGCTCGGTCGAGAAGCAGCCGGCCCGATCCTGCGGCATCCGCAGCTCCAGCTTGCCGACACGGGTGACCAGTGTGCGGCCGTAATGGCCGCAGCGGTAGCCGAGTCGTCCGCTCGCCCTTCGCGGCGCCGAGCGTGTGATCCATCTCCGCCTCAAGCACCTCCTGCAGCGCGACGCACATCAACTCGCGAACTACATCCGGCTCTTCAAGCAAAATCTCTTTGACGGTCGCGCTGGCTGACTTGCCTTCATTCTTGGTCATGGTGGTGTTCCTTCACCGGAATCAGGTGACGTTGAGCATCACCAGCTTGCCATGACCGCTCCCTCTCAGCGAATTTGCAGAGCCCTCAACACACTACCAGCAAGACGGAGCAGACTCCGTGTCGCAGCCATCGGCGGGTCCGCCTCCATGCCCGTGGCGAAGCCGACCCCACCGCTCGCAAGCGGATTTCTTCAACGGCCTGCCAAAACGTCCTGCATCCATATGAGTGACAACGGCCGGCCGCCATGTCATGCCCGCTCTGTTATATTATTATCATTACTATTGACATATGATATAAATATCACGTATCCACCACGCATGGTGGAGACCATTCAAGAAGAACAGGGAGGGATGGAATGAGGCTTTCACTCAGCAGGGTCGGATATGCGGCCATAGCCGTGCTCGGAGCGGCGACGCTTCTGGCCGCGGGTCCAGGCGCCACGCCGGCCGCCCGGGCGGCGGAAACCATTCGTATCGCCTCGCCGTACCAGACGACGACGCTCGATCCCATGCGCTCGTCCACTGCGGGGAATATCGAAACCTACGGCCTCCTTTACGGGCATCTCCTGTTGAGCGACCCGCAAAGCGGCACGCCCGAGCCCGGCCTTGCCAAAAGCTGGGACATTTCCGCCGACGGCCTGACCTATACCTTCCATTTGCGCGACGCCGAGTTCTCGGACGGTTCGCCGATCACCGCGGCCGACGTCGTCTTCAGCCTGCAGCGTATCCACAGCGACAAGAAGTCGGCCTATCCGGCGCCGCTCAGCGCCGTCGATACCATCACCGCGAGCGATGACAAGACGGTCGTGATCAAACTCAAAACGCCCTTTGCGCCCTTCCTCGGAAATCTGCAGATCTGGAACATGGGCATCGTTTCCAAGGCGGATGTCACCAGGCGCGGCGCCGAAGCCTTTA
>SCRB01000468.1 GCA_004299545.1 Rhizobiaceae bacterium | reverse complement strand
GGGTCACCGTTCTGCCCGCGGGACAAACGCACCCGCTCGGGCCTCAGCAGAAGGGCCGCGCGCCGGCCGGTCTCGACGTTGCCATGGACCGGAACATTCGGAATGATCGTGCTCTCGCCAAGGCGGATGTCGGCGCTCTTGCCGTCCGTCGCCGCCACCTGGCCCTGCAAGAGATCGCTGTCGCCGATGAATTCGGCAACGAAACGTGTTGCGGGCCGGGCATAAAGTTCAGGTCCCGTCCCGACCTGGTCGATAACGCCACGACTGAATACGGCGATACGATCCGAAAGCCTCAGAGCCTCTTCCTGGTCATGGGTGACGTAAAGGATCGTGACCGAGGTCTCCTGATGGATACGCCGGATTTCGTACTGGATTTCCTCGCGCAGCTTCTTGTCGAGTGCCGACAGCGGCTCGTCCATCAGGAGCACCGGTGGATCATAGGCGAGTGCTCTGGCGAGCGCCACGCGCTGCTGCTGGCCGCCCGACATCTGCCCTGGCATGCGGTCCTCGAAGCCTTCGAGCCGGACGAGCTTCAGCATCTTGCGCACCTTGGCCGCGACGTCCTCTCTCGGCAGTCGCCGCACCTTGAGCGGAAAGGCGATGTTCTCGGCCACGGTGAGGTGTGGAAAGAGCGTGTAGCGCTGGAACACCATGCCGATATTGCGCTTGTGCGACGGCGTATTGAGCAGCGTCTGGCCTTTGAGCAGGATATCACCGGCCGTGGGGCGCTCGAAGCCGGCGAGCACATAGAGCGTCGTGCTCTTGCCCGATCCCGAAGGGCCGAGGAATGTCACGAACTCGCCTTCGGCCACATCGAGGGTGACATCGCTGACCGCGATAACGTCGCCATACTGCTTGCGGATACCTGCGATTTTCAAAAAGGGCGCGGTCACGACTTCATTCCTTTTCGCACGAGTGCCGTGAGGAGCATCAGGACAACGGTCAAGCCGACAAGCAGGCTGGAAGCGGCCGCGATCACCGGCGTGAGATCCTGGCGTAACGTCGTCCATATCCGGACCGGCAGCGTTTGAAGTGTCGGGCTCGCCATGAAGATCGCGACGACGACCTCGTCCCAGGAGACGAGGAACGAGAAGATCGCCGCTGCGAAGAGGCCATGCCGGATGGCGGGCAGCGTCACCCTGAGCTTCGCCTCAAGTGGATGCGCGCCGCAAAGGACTGCCGCGTCTTCGATCGAGCGGTCGAAGCCTTCGAGTGCGCTGCAGATCGAGATGATCGAGAACGGCAGCGCAATGATCAGATGAGCGATCACAAATCCGGTCAGCGTGCCGCTCAGCCCGATTCTCAGAAACAGGGCATAAATCGCCACGGCAAAGACGACGACGGGCAGGATCATCGGTGTCAAGAAGAGCGCCCGCAGTGCCTCCCGCCCGGCGAAGCGGCCACGCGTCAGCCCGAAGGAGGCGATGAGGCCGATCACGACCGAGAAGATCATGACCAGCACGGCGATTTCGGCGCTGGTCAGCGCGCTTTCCAGCCAGCGCGGGTCGGAAAACAGCTCGCGGTACCAGTGTGTCGTCCAGTGAGGCGGGGGGAAGACCAGCCATTGCGAGGAACCGAACGACAAGGCGATGATGAACAGGATCGGCAGAAGCAGGAAGACGGCGGCGAGCACAGTAAAACCGGTGAGAAACCACTTCCAGCTTCCGAGTTGATGATAGTTCAGAAGCATCTCACTGGCCTCCGTGGCTCAGCCGCCCGGCGCCGAAGAGCCGCAATTGCAGCGCATAAATCGCAAGGGTCACGATCAGGAGCACGAACGCCGCGGCTCCTCCCAGCCCCCAATTGACGAGCGACTGGACGAGTTGCGCGATCAGTTCCGCGAGCATCATGTTCGATGTTCCGCCAAGCAGCGCCGGCGTGACGAAATAGCCGAGCGACATGACGAACACCATCAGCGCGCCCGCTGCAACGCCCGGGAGGGCAAGCGGGATAAGAATGCGCGTCAGACACTTCCAGCGGTTCGCGCCACAAAGCGCGGCAGCCTGCAGGATCGCTGGATCGATATTCTTTATGACACCCTGCAAAGGCAGGATGATGAAAGGCAGCATGATGTAGGTCATACCGATCGTCACACCGGTCAGATCGTTGACCATCGCGAGCGGATGGTCGATCAGCCCCAGATAGATGAGAAGCTTGTTGATCGGCCCGGTACGCTGGAGCAGCACCATCCACGCATAGGTGCGCGCCAGCAGGTTGGTCCACATCGACAGAAGCAGGATGGCAAAGATGACCGCTCCCCAGCGCCGCGGCATGATCGCCAGCATCCAGGCCACAGGAAAGCCGATCGCCACCGAAAGAATGGTAACGAGCGCTGCCACCTCGAAGGTGTTGGCGAAGACACGCGCATAGGTCCACGAGCCGAGCAGTTGCGCATAGTTGCCGAGACCCGGCTTCGGATCGAGAACGCTGCGCACGAGCAGCGCTGTTATCGGCACGACGAAGAACAGGACGATCAGCACAAGAGCAGGCACGACGGCCGGAAAGCCGTTCGGCTGCCGTTTCGGTTTCACCTGTGGTGCTGACTGGGCGATGTCGCTGCCGGCCGCGCTGTATACGGTCTGTGCCATTCTGCCGCTCGTCTTCCGGCATTGCCGGCGGTAATGATCCGGCTCTGGCCACGGATTGGGCCGGAGCCGCTCGGTTCCTATTTCGTTTGCCAGGCGTACCAGCGCTTGGCGATCTCATCGCGGTGCGCGGCCCAGTAGTTCATGTCGGCATTGACCTGGGTCGCGGTGTGCTCCTCCGGCAGCATTGCACGGGCGCTCTTGTCCATCAGCGCCGCGGAATCCTTATTGATCGGTGCGTAACCCGCTGCCGCAGCCATCTCAGCCTGCGGTTTCGCGCTGGTCGCGAGCGCTATGAATTTCATCGCAAGATCGCGATGTTTCGTTCCCTTGGGAACGACGAGTTCGTCGGCCGCCGTTATGTTCTGGTCCCAGGACATAACAGCATTGACACCGGACCTCTTCAGAAGATCGACCCGACCGTTCCAGAAACTGCCATAGGGTGCCTCCTGCGAAGCCAGAAGCTGCTGCGACTGGGCGCCGGTGCCCCACCAGACGATGTCGTTCTTGATCGTATCGAGCTTCTTGAAGGCGCGGTCGAGATCGAGCGGATAGAGGTCTTTCGGCTTGACGCCGTCGGCAAGCAATGCCGCCTCGATCACGCCCGGCGCCGACCATTTGTAGAAGGTCCGTTTGCCCGGAAATTTCTTCGTATCGAAGAGATCGGCCCATGTCTTCGGGCATTTGCCGTTCACCGCGTCGGCATTGCATGCGATGACGAATGAATAATAGAAGCTCCCGACGCTGTAGGGCGTGACGAAACGCGGATCCAGTTTCGACTTGTCGATGACATTGAAGTCGAGCTTCTCCAGCATACCGTTCCCTCCGGCCTGCACGGCATAGTCGCCTTCGGCATCGACGACGTCCCAGGAGACGTTGCCGGACTCGACCATGGCCTTGATCTTGCCATAGTCGGTCGGCCCGTCCTCGAGCACCTTGACGCCAGTCTTCTTGGTAAAGGCGTCGGCCCATGCCGCCTTCTGGGCATCCTGCGTCGTGCCGCCCCAGCTTGTAAACACGATCTCTTCAGCCGATGCGGCGCCGGTCAGGGCGAGCGCAGCGGCAAAGGCCGCCGCCACAATCATCTTACGCATGTCTTTCCTCCCATAGTGGTTTCCTGTCACCGCATCACGAACGGGTCGGGAATCGGATCGTCCGATGTCCTGAGCCAGACCGTCTTGGTGCGGGTGAAGTCGAGCGCCGCCGCCAGTCCCCCCTCGCGGCCATGACCAGACTGGCCGTAGCCGCCGAAGGGTGCGATGGGTGAAACGGCGCGATAAGTGTTGACCCAGACGACGCCGGCATGAATGCGCTTCATCATGCGGTGGGCGCGCGTCAGGTTGTGGGTGAACAGGCCCGAAGCGAGGCCGAAGGGTGTATCATTTGCCAGTTGCAGCGCCTCGGCTTCGTCTGTGAAGCTTAGCACCGAAAGCACCGGTCCGAACAATTCCCGCTCCGCCGACGGCGCCTTGACCGCGCTGCAATCGAGGATCGTCGGTGGATAATAGAAGCCGGGGCCATCCGGCGTCCTGCCACCGGTGACGAGCACGGCGCCCGCTGCGACCGAGCGGCCGACCACCTCCTCGATCAAAGCGCGCTGACGCGCCGTGCAGAGCGGCCCGACCTCGGTCGCCATATCGAGCGGCGTACCGATCTTCACGGCTTCCGCCTTCGCCCTGAGGATCGCCAGGAACCGCTCCTTCACCGAAGCCTCGACGATCAGGCGCGATCCGGCGACGCAGCTTTGCCCGGTCGCCGCAAAGATGCCAGCCACCTGTGCGTTGGCTGTGCTGTCGAGGTCTGCATCAGCAAAAACGATGAAGGGCGATTTGCCGCCGAGTTCCAGCGAGGTGCTGGCCAGGTTCTCGGCCGAATTGCGCACCACGGCGCGCGCGGTCTGCGGACCGCCGGTGAAGGCGATATGCGCGACCTTGGAATGCTTGGTCAGCGCCGCGCCGCAGGTTGGGCCGAATCCGGTGAGAATGTTGACGACGCCAGCAGGGAAGCCCGCCTCATGCACCAGCCGCGCGAATTCGAGCAGCGGCGCGGGGCCATCCTCCGACGCCTTGACCACCAGTGTGCAACCGGCGGCAAGTGCCGGCCCGATTTTCACGGCGGCGAGGAAAAGCTGGCTGTTCCAGGGAACGACGGCCGCCACCACGCCGACCGGCTCGCGCCGCAGCCACACGTCCATGTCCGGCTTGTCGATAGCAAGATAAGAGCCTTCGATCTTGTCGGCGATCCCGGCGTAATAGCGATAGTAATCAGCCACATAAGCAATCTGCGCCGATGTCTCGCGGATGATCTTGCCGGTGTCGCGCGTCTCCAGTTCGGCCAGTTCCCCGGCATTCGCCGCAACCAGATCGGCAAGGCGATAGAGCAGCTTGCCCCGCGCCGTGGCGGTCAGCGCCGGCCATTCCCCCTGCCAGAGCGCCTTGTGCGCGGCCTCAACGGCCCGCTCGACCTCCGCCTCGCGCGCCTCCGGCATCTCGGCCCACGGCTCACCGGTGGCCGGGTCGATGCTCGGAAACGTTTGCGCCGGGTCCTCGAAGCGTCCGTCGATATAATGTTGGAACCTTTGCATCGGCCTACCTCTTGCCTCCCGTTTCGTCGGCAAATGCCGGCATGACGCCGGCGATGAAGCGCTGCAACGAAGCTTTCTTCCGCGTGAAACTCATGCCGGTGTCGATCCAGAAGGAATATTCGTCATAGCCGAGCGCCTCGTAGCGCTTCAGTCTCTCGATGACTCCATCAGCGGTGCCCACGACGTTGTTGCGGCGCATGACGTCGGGTGCATACATGGCATTGGCCGCGATATCCTCTTCGCTCAGCCGTTCGATCAATCCCTGGCTGATCGGCCTCTCGTTTTTGAACCAGGCGCCGAAATAATTGTAGTAGACGCCGATCTCGCGCGCCGCCTGCTGAAGATCGGCCTCGTCCGAGCCGACATAGGTGTGGCGCAGCACCATGATCTTCGGACGCGCCGTCGGGGCGTGCTTGGCGCAGGCGTCGTTGAAGCGCCCCATCAGGCTCTCCACCTCCTCGTCGCCCAGCCATAGCGGTGTCACCTGCACGTTGCAGCCATTGGCGACGGCGAATTCGTGACTGTTGGGATCGCGCGCCGCCACCCAGAGCGGCGGATGCGGCTTCTGCAACGGCTTCGGCGCAGAAGTGGTGGACGGGAAGGACCAGAACTCGCCGTCCATAGCGTAATCGCCGGCCCATAGGCCCTTGATTGCCGGGATCATCTCCCGCAGCCGCTGCCCGGCGGTCCAGGCGTCGAGGCCGGGCGACAGCCGCTGATATTCGAAATTATAGGCGCCGCGCGCGATGCCGATATCCAGCCGCCCGCCGGTGATGATGTCGGTCATCGCCGCCTCGCCGGCGAGCTTGATCGGATGCCAGAAGGGCGCGACTACCGTACCGGTGCCAAGGCGCACATTCTTGGTGCGGCTGGCGAGGTCGGCGATGTTGATGAAGGGATTGGGCGCGATGGTGAAATCCATCGCATGGTGCTCGCCGGTCCAGATCGCGTGCATGCCGCCCCGGTCGGCGATCTCACATAGTGCTATGAATTCGTCATAGAGCTGCTGCTGGCTTTGGCCGGCATCCAGCCGTTCCATATGGACGAACAGTGAAAATTTCATCGCGAAGTCTCTCCGGAAACGGGATGGACGCGTCCGCTGCGCTCGTTGCCGACATACATGCCGAAATTGCCGAGCGCGCTTTCGGCGGCGTAGCGGCGCAGGATGTCGGCCGTGGCGGGATCGGCCAGGCGGTCGAGGGGGAGCGCATCGAGCGCGAAGAACCGGCCGGCGGCCGGCTCGCCGGCGCCGAGTTCGCAGCGATAGACGATGTGGTGCCGCGCTGCGCCGGTGTCCTCGTAGACGGAATAGATGAAACCGATCGAGGCTTGCAGCCGGGTGGCCCGCACCAGATGATTGCGCAGCATTTCGGGGCTTTGCCCCGCCGCGATGGCACAGGAAGGCAGCGCATAGCGGCCCTTACCGTCTTCCACCAGCAGGAGCTCGCCGCCGCGCGCGGCAACCGCGCCGGCGATGATCTCGGTATCGGAGCTGGCGGCCGATACCGCCTTCTGCGTCAGGCCCGGCGTGAAGTAGCCGCCGCGCGCATAGCCGAGGCCGTTCGCGCCCCCGTTTCCGAAAGCTTTCACATGACCGAGGAGGATGACGTGGTCGCCGGCCTCGACGATCTTGTCGAGCGCGCAGTCGAACCATGCGGCGACATTGGCCAGCACCGGCGCGCCATGCGGCCCCGGCTGCCAGTCGAGACCGGCGAAGCGGTCCTCGACCGGACGCGCGAAGGTGTTGGAAATGTCCTTCTGGCCTTCGGAGAGGACATTGACGGCAAAGCCCGCGGCGCCGGTCAGCGTGTCGAAATTGCGTGAGCTGCGGGCGAGGCATACCAGAAGCAGCGGCGGGTCCAGTGAAACACTGGCGAAGGAATTGGCCGTGAAGCCGACCGGCCGGTCGTCTCCGTCATGCGTCGTCACAACGGTCACGCCGGTCAGGAATGCGCCGAAGGCGTCGCGCAACTCTCTTGGGTCCATCGCGGCAGTCATGCCCGCACTTCCTCGCGCGAAAGCCATTCCAAAAGAATCTGATTGACGGTCTCGGGCGCAGTCAGGTTCACCATATGCCTGTGGCCGGCAATGATGCGCGCAACGCCGCAAGGGGCCGCCGCAGCCATCGCCTCGGCCATCGCCGGCGTGGAATTGGGATCGTCCTCACCGGTGAGGAACAGGGTCGGACAGGCGACGCGCGGCCAAGTGCCGGCATAGGTCGCGTCACCTTCGGCGAAGGCGGCATAGGCTGTGGCGTAGCCCTGGCGGTCGACGCCGGACAGCCATTCGCGCGTCAGGCGGCAGGCTTCGGTGTCGCGCTCCTCCTCGCCGAACCAGCGCCTGAGCGGTCCCTCGACGTCGATATGGCCTGAGCGGATGGCTTTCGCTCGCGCCAGCACGGCGGCCCGCGCCGCCGGATCGCGCCTGTAGACCCCGTTGAGCAACGCCACACGCCGGATGCGATCGCCAAAAGTGGCCGCCGCCCCGCCGGCGATCAGCGCACCCATGGAATGACCGCCAATGTTGACGGCGTGAAGTAAAAGATCGTCCAGAACCTCGCCCAACCAGGCGACGAAATCGGGCAGACCCGCGCCGGCGGCCAGGCCGGCGCTTGCGCCATGGCCGGGCATGTCCACGGCGATCACCCGATGGCGGGCCGCCAGCGTCGCGATCTGCGGTGCCCACGCTTCCAGCCGCATGCCGACGCCGTGGACCAGCACGAGAGGTTCGCCCTCGCCCCGCTCCACATAGGCGGCGCCGTGGCGTGTCCGGGAGCGCGGCAAGCTAGACTGCGGCCGGATTATCGACATCGTGGCCAAGCTCTTTGAGGTCCTGATAACGATCGCCGATGCGATGATGCGGCCGGCCGCCGACGGAAGCACCCAGCGCCAGCACGATCTCGTCGGCGGCGGGCGCGTCGGCGATCGAGGTCTGGATGGTGAGGTAATGCGAGCGGCGGCCGGCGTCGTTCTTGTCCATCAGCGGGATCATGACCGGCGCATTGGCCGGTCCGCGCGTGTTGGTGAAGGCGAGATAACTTTTCGCCCCGACCGCCTCGCGATAATGGTTGCCGAAGCGCAGCGTGTGGATCAGCGCCGAGGCGTGCTCGACCTCACCGTCGAGACCGACAACGGCTGCCTTGCCGTAGCCTTCGACCGCAGCGCCGGAGCCCACCGCCTGCACGATCATACCGGTCAGCAATTCACCCAAAGCAGGAGCCATGGCGTGAATCCCGGGCTTCAGATCCTCCACGAAATCACGGCCTGCCCAGGGATTCTTCACCACAGCGAGCGCGGCATAGAGCTTGAGAGGCACCTCGGCCGCCTTGCGGCCTTCGACCAGCGTGGTTTCCACCTGAAGCAGGGTTTTTCGAACAACGAGCGGCATCTCGGCTTCCATCTTTAATCTCTATGACCATATTATGGTATGCCAAAATACGGAAAGTCAAGCGCCTCGTGCACGTTCGGTCGTTTCGCTTAGATTTTCTCCGGATTGGTGATTACGCGGCAGGTGTTTCGGCCAGCAATGACCGCGCGATGGA
>SCRB01000467.1 GCA_004299545.1 Rhizobiaceae bacterium | reverse complement strand
CCCCGTGGCGACGATGCCGAACTGGCGTCGCCGTTACGATCGTCACACCAATCGCCTTTTCCTTTCCGAGCGTCTTTCCCCCTTCGACCGATTGCGCGAAGTCGCGATGGAAGCGTGTCTGGTGCGCATGAACGTCGCCATCGGCGCCGAGGTGGAAGCGCTGAAACTCTCCTCCGACGAAGCGGCCAGGCTCGCCCGCTTCGAGATGGCGCGCTATGCGGCGCACGCCCTGATGATGCCTTATGAACCGTTCCGCGCAGCGGCGGTAAAGGAGCGCTACGACATCGATATCCTGCGTGCCCGGTTCGGCGTCTCCTTCGAGCAGGCGGCAACCCGGCTGACAACGCTGCAACGGCCGGAAGCCGCGGGGATTCCCTTCTTCCTGATCGAGATCGACCAATCCGGGCGCCGCGTCCGTCGCTTGGGTGCGCTCGGCTTTCCCGCCTCCCGATTCGGAGGCGGATGTCCCCGCTTGCCTATGTACGCCGCCTTCGCTGAACCCGGACGGATATTGGTGGAGGCCGTCGAGATGCCCGACGAAACCGCTTATCTGTGCCTGGCGCGCACGCTGGAAGGGCCGCAAGGCGGGTTCGACGAAAAGGTGCGCCGGACATCGATCCTGCTCGGCTGCGAACTTGGATTTCGCGAGGGGATCGCCTATGGCGATGGTCTCGCCCCTGCGGAGGCGCGCAATCCGGCAGGCAAGCCCGATGTCAGGCTGACCCCGATCGGACCGGCCTGCCGCCTATGCGAACGGGTGGGCTGCCTGTCGCGGGCCGAGCCGCCGATCACCCGGCCGCTCGGGTTGGACGAGATGGTGACGGGTCTTTCCGCCTTCGATTTCCAGTAATCGGCTCTATTGGCTTTCACCTGTCCGATTGCCTTCGGCGTGGCGGCGTTCTAATCCCAGCGGCTTCCGAACGCGTCGAAGTCGGGGTCCGATGAGAATTTTTGCCTACAAGCCTGGCCATGACGGCCATGTCGCCTTGCTGGAAGACGGCAAGCTGGTCTTTTCCATCGAGGCGGAAAAGGATTCCGGCGCCCGCTACGCGCCGATCGCGCCGGAGCTTCTGCTGCACGGCCTCTCGCTTAGCCCGGATGTTCCCGGCGTGATCGCCGTCTCCGGCTGGATGAATTCCTTCCGCCCGATGGCCGATCCGGTCGGCGCAGGCTACTTCGGCGTCGGTCCGGAGGCCGTTCACCTCGAAACCGGATTGTTCCAGGGCAGGGAGGTCCGCCGGTTCTCTTCCTCGCACGAGCGTTCACATCTGCTGGGCAGCTACGCCATGGCGCCATTCGAGCAGGGTACGCCTTGCTATGCGCTTGTCTGGGAAGGCGTCATCGGCGCCTTTTACCATATCGGCGCGGATCTCGCGATTACGAGGGTCGGGACGCCGATAACCGGTCCCGGCCACAAATACGGCTTCCTTTATGGGCTTGCCGACCCCACCTACCCGGCCGACGCGCGAAAATCGCGCCGCGAAGACGCCGGCAAGCTGATGGCGCTTTCCGCTTATGGACGAGACAGCGCGGAAACACCGGAGGAACGCCGGTTGATCGAACGCCTGATCGAGCATGACGCCGCGCGGGCCGCGTTGAGAAAAGCCGACTATCGCGACACCCCCTTTTTCGATATCGGCCTTGACGATCCGTCCTTTCACGATCTGGCGCGCCGCTTCCAACTGGCGCTCTTCGAGCGCTTTCATGCCTTTGCGAAAGAC
>SCRB01000466.1 GCA_004299545.1 Rhizobiaceae bacterium | reverse complement strand
TGTGTTCCTAGGCATCAGCCGTGCTTCTGCACAGCCGCCACGTACCCAATAAATTCGATGTCTGTCACCTGCCGGACATACCCCATACGAAGCAACGGCGTTCCACACGCATGACGGCAGCATGTTTCGATGGGAACCGAATTGCCAACAGCACTGCCTGCTTCGTCCTATCCGGTAGCCGGACCCTATCCATATTCGTCCGAATTGCCAAGCCCTTTTTCGCGGTCGCGAGAAAGCGCTTTTAACAGCGGAAAATCAAGGCCCTGTCATGGCCTCCAAGGTCTTTCGCTACCTCTTCCAGCCGAAATCCCCGATGCGCGAAAAGATCCGATACCGCGTCCATCTGGTCATGGCCGATCTCCACCGCGACATATCCATCGTCTTTCAGATGGGGCGCAGAACCCGCCGCGATAACCCTGTAGGCATCAAGACCGTCCGCACCGCCATCGAGCGCCCTGCGGGGATCGAACAGCCTCACTTCCGAGGAAAGCGTCTCTATCACTGAAGATACGATGTAAGGCGGATTGGACAGGATGACGTCATACCCGTTTCCCACATCCTCAAACCAGTTCGAAATTCGGCCTTCGAAACGCTCGCCTACCCCATTCAGGTTGGCATTCCGGGCCGCGGTTGCAATAGCCTCGGCGGAAATATCGGTGCCTACCGCCGAAATTTCTGGAATGTGGGCCAGAAGTGCAAGCGCTATGGCACCGGTTCCAGTGCCGAGGTCGAGAATGCGCGCTGCGCCCAAACTAGCCGCCTTTTTCCGGAGAAACGGCAAAACGAGTTCGACCAGCACCTCCGTATCGGGCCGCGGCTCCAGCGTTTCAGCGGAAAGTCGCAGTTTCAGGCCGAAAAATTCCCGCCAGCCGATGATGCGATGGACGGGTTCATGGGCAAGCCGGCGCTCGATCGCCACCTCTATGTTTTCTTCCATATCGGATGCGACAGGCGTTTCAGGGGCACGAATCGCGTCGATCCGTTCCGCCCCGGTGAAATGTTCGACAATCAGCCGCGCATCGAGCGCCGCATTTTCGACGCCGGCAGCCTGCAAGCGCGCGCGGGTATGACGGTACAGCGCGCCCAGGGTGGTCACGAGGTGGACATGTCCGCCATCAGCTTCGACTGGTGGTCGGCGGTGAGGGCATCGATGATCTCGCCGAGTTCGCCCTCCATCACACGATCGAGCTTATAGAGCGTGAGATTGATCCGATGGTCAGTCACGCGCCCTTGCGGAAAATTGTAGGTGCGGATCCGCTCTGACCGGTCGCCCGAACCGACTTGGACGCGGCGCGCCTCGGAACGGTCCTCGGCGGCCTTTGTCCGCTCCATGTCGAAAAGCCGCGCCCGCAGGATCTGCATGGCGCGGGCGCGATTCTGATGCTGCGATTTCTCCGCCTGAACGACCACTATACCCGTCGGAATATGGGTGATTCTGACGGCCGAATCGGTGGTGTTGACGTGCTGCCCGCCGGCGCCCGACGCCCGCATGGTGTCGATCCTGATATCCTCCGGCCTGACGGCGATATCGACATCCTCCGCCTCGGGCAATACCGCGACCGTCGCGGCGGAGGTATGGATGCGCCCGCCCGCTTCCGTCTCCGGCACGCGCTGGACGCGATGCACGCCCGATTCGAATTTGAGCTTCGAAAAGACGCCCTTTCCGGCAACGCTGGCAATGATTTCCTTGTAGCCGCCGACCTCGCCCTCACTCGCCGAAACGACTTCCACCTTCCAGCCGTGATTGACGGCATAGCGTTCATACATGCGGAAAAGGTCGCCGGCGAAAAGCGCGGCTTCATCACCCCCCGTGCCGGCGCGGATTTCGAGAATCGCGCTCTTCTGGTCGGCCTTGTCCTGCGGCAAAAGCAGGATGCGGATAGCCGCTTTCAATCCCTCGATCTTCGCCTCGACGGCCGGCATCTCCGCCTCGGCGAGCGCGCGCATCTCCGCGTCCGATCCCCCGTCGTCGCGCATCGCCTCCAGATCGGCATATTCGCGCTCAGCAGCCCGCAATGCCTTGATATTGGCCGCCATTTCCTGGATTTCGGCATATTCGGAAGCAAGTTTCACATAGGTTTCCGAATCCGGGCCTGCCGCCATCCGCGCTTCGATCAGGTCGAAGCGCTTCAGCACCTGATCCATCCGGTCTGCGGGCAGTTCGATCATCGCCGTGCTTCAAATAGTGGAAAAGATTGCGCTTTTTCACAGCGCACGCCTTGCCGATCAAAGGGGAACTTCATGTTCTTTGGCAAAAGCCTTCAAGGCCGCGCGAACGTCCGCACGGCTATCGTGCTTCGCGAGCATTTCGTCAAGCATGGCACGAAGCGGCGCGAGCGGCAGATCCGCCAGCATAGCCTTGACCGGCCCGATCGCGGCGGCGGACATGGAGATGGAGCGGTAGCCGATACCGACAAGCGCCATCGCCGAAATGGTGCGTCCCGCCAGTTCGCCGCAAAGTGTCACGGGTGTCCCTGCCTTTTCGCCGGCCATTGCAATCTGTTTCAGCGCCCTCAGAAACGGCACGGACAGGGCATCGAACCTATCCGCCAGTTGCGCATTGCCTCGATCGACCGCCATGACGAACTGGAAAAGGTCGTTGGAGCCGACGGAAACGAAATCGACGACCGCCATCAATTCGTCGAGTTGCCACAGGAGCGACGGCACCTCGACCATCGCCCCGAGCTTCAGGCTGGTCGGCAGATGATGCGCGAAACGCGACAGATGCCGCACCTCCCGGTCGATGATTTCGCGCGCCTGCTTGATCTCGCCGATCTCGGTCACCATCGGCAGCATCACGCGAAGCTCGCGGCCGCCTGCAGCCCGCAGGAGCGCGCGGATCTGTGTCCGAAGCAGCGCCGGGCGATCGAGCGTGAGCCGGATGGCGCGCCATCCGAGAGCCGGGTTTTCTTCCTGCTGCACCGCCCCCTGGAAATAGGGGAGCACCTTATCGCCACCGATGTCGATCGTGCGGAAGGTGACCGGCTTGCCCCGAGCCGCGTCGAGTACATCGCGATAAAGGCGCTCCTGCGCTTCGGCACGGGGAAAGGTGGCGGCCACCATGAACTGCAACTCGGTGCGGAAGAGCCCGATGCCCGCCGCGCCGGAATCCGCCAGTTGCGGCAGATCGACGGCAAGGCCCGCATTCATCATCAGGTCAATCGTGACACCATCCCTGGTGATGGACGGCTTCGAGCGGAGCTCCCGATAGAGTTCCTGCCTGCGTGCCCGGAAACGCACCTTTTCGGCATAGGCCGACTCAAGATCGGATTGCGGCCTGAGATGAACACGCCCCTCGTCACCATCCACGATGACCGGATCGCCGTTCTCCGACAGCGCAACGGCTCCCTTCGCCTGGCCGACGACGGGAATGCCGAGTGCGCGGGCCACGATGACGATGTGGCTGGTGGCCGCGCCATCCTCCAGAACGAGGCCGCGCAGCCTTTCGCGCGGATAATCGAGAAGCTCCGCAGCACCCATCGAACGGGCAAGCACGATGGCATCACGCGGCAAGGTCTCCGCCAGGGCGTCCGGACCGCGTCCCATCAGCTGGCGCAGCAGCCTGTTGGCAAGATCGTCGAAATCGCTCATCCGCTCGCGCATATACGGATCGGTCATGTGCATCATGCGCGCCCGCATGTCGCTCTGGACCTTCTCTACGGCGGCCTCGGCCGTCAGCCCGTTGCGGACGGCTTCCTCGATGCGACGCGCCCAGCCCTGGTCGTAGGCGAACATGCGGAAAGCCTCGAGCACGGCGCGATGCTCGCCCTCGAAGGCCACTTCCCGCTTCGACAGCATGTCGTCGATCGACAGCCTCAGCGAGCCAAGCGCCGTGCCGAGGCGCCTGATCTCCTCCTCGCTGTCCTCGTTGAAGAGATTGGTCACGACAATGCGCGGTTCATGCAGTACGACATGACCAAGACCGATCCCGTCATTGAACGACTGGCCGTCGAATCGCGCCGGCCGGCGCAGGTCGAGTTCGATTCCGGGCCTGGAAAGCCGTGAAAGGTCGCCCGTCGCGATCATTTCGGCGATGACCATCGCCGTCGTTTCCAGCGCCTCGACCTCATCCTCGCGATAGGTGCGCTTGGTCCTGTTCTGCACCGTCAGGACACCGAGCGTCAGCCCGGCGCGCAGCACCGGCACGCCGAGAAAGGATTGATAGATCTCCTCGCCCGTCTCCGGGAGATAGGCGAACGCCGGATGCTTCTGCGCCTCCGAAAGATTGAGAGCCCGCGCGCTTGCCGCGATCGTGCCGACCAGGCCCTCGCCGAGCTTCAGTTGCGCCAGATGCACGGAACCCGGGTTAAGGCCTTCGGTGGCATAGAGTTCAAGCACCGAATCCGAGCGGAGGACATAAAGGGAACAGACCTCTGCCACCATATTGGAGGCGAT
>SCRB01000465.1 GCA_004299545.1 Rhizobiaceae bacterium | reverse complement strand
CGGAAGTGAATCATGAAAACCGCTCTGCCGGAATCCATTCCGATTCAACCTGAAAATCCGTTGCTCTAAATGCCAATTTGGGAAACGAACTTGTCACGCCGGTGGCCGAGGCCTTGAAGGCGCTCAACGTTCCTTTCGCCGTGGCAAGCGCTTATGACCAGCCGGAGTTAATAGGCGGCGAGGTTTTGGCTGGAGTACCCAATATCGGCAAACCGACCGGCGAGCGGCGTCTGCTCTCGGTGCTCACCCAACTGACGGAATCCTGAGCGGCTGGTGGCATTTGCATCAAGAGGCAAGTGCGAAGGTCCCAGCATCTCATCCTCCGCGCTTCAACCAAGCAACGTGTTCGCCACTTCCTTGGATATCGGACTGATCCGCCCCGCTAGTCCCAGCTGGCGGGGCAGCTTGTTGGGTTCGACGTTGGGAACATTTCGTTCAAGACGTCCGTCTGATCCGGCCGGCGTGAAGCGGAAATTGGCGCGCTTCCGTTAATTGATCAAAGGCGAAGCTAAATTCGACCGCTGGCGCGCGCCATCGAAGGCGCCGATCATCAGATGAGAATCACGCCGGCGTGGCAGGATGCGGGACGCGGACAAAGTCGCGGACCACCGGCAGCATCACGTCCCACGCCGGTTCGCGCGGCAGGATGACGTGGTTGGCGCTTTCGAGCATGACGAACCGGGCGCCGCGAATGCCGGCCGCAAGTTTCCGGCCCTGGTCCAGCGGATGGACGCTGTCGTTACGCGCGTGAAGCACGAGCGTCGGCGCAGCCACGTTTGCAAGAAGGTGGCGAACGTCGAAGCGGTCGACGGCTTCGCGAATGCGTAGCGCGTTTTCTGCCGTGGCCGTCATTCGCTGCAGCTCCGCAAGCGCGTCGATCTCCTCCTTCGTCCCGTCGGGAATGAACATTGCTGAAAACATTTTGAGGAACGCGCTCTCCGGCTTGCCCCAGCCGTTGCGCACGAGCGTTATCAGGGCCGCCCCCTCGGAGCGTTCGCTGGCGGAGGACCTGATCAGCCGCCCGGCCTCATAGCCGCCCTGGAGGATGAGATGGCTGACGCGCTCGGGAAAGCGGCAGGCATAGGCAACGGCGACCGCCGCGCCCTGTGAAGTGCCGTAGAGCGCGAAACGTTTGAGCGCCGCGGCGTCTACGACCGCCGCCAGATCATCGACGAAGCATTCAAGCGAATATTCCGGCGGATCCCAGTCAGACAGGCCGTTGCCGCGCTGGTCGTAGCGGACGACGCGGAAATCCCGGCTGAGCTGGTCGAGAAGCGGCCGCCAGATCGGACTGTGCCAGTCATATTCCAGATGCGTGAGCCAATGCCCGGCCTTCACCATCGGGTAGCCGGAGCCCGTCTCCGCATAGGCGATGTGTGTGCCGTCGGAGGATCGAGTGAAGCGGATATGCTGCTCGACAGTAGCGGTCACCGCCGAGCCGCTATTCCTCTCCGCGCCGACTTCGTCCACCGCGCAGACGAAGCGGAAGCCGCGGCGTGGGATGGTCCTGATGTAGCGCTGGCTTGCGCCGTCATCGCCGATCGCCCTTCGGGCCGCGCTTATGCGTGCGCTGATGGCGGAGTCCGAGACGATGCGTCCGCCCCAGATCTCCGCAATCAGCTCGTCTTGAGAAATTACCCGGCCGGCCTCTCTCGCAAGAAGGCACAGGAGGTCGAACACCTGAGGCTCCACGGAGCGAGGCTGCCCATCGACGAAAAGTTCGCGGCTTTGCGGCCGAAGCTCGCAGGCGCCGAATCGATACCTCATCAGCCGATCGATCCTCTCTAAGAGAACAAGGGAAAAGGCAAGGAATAAACCAAGTTTTAGCAAGGTTTCCCTCGAGCGTCACGTTTTCAGCATCTGCATGATCACGGGCATCATCTTCGTCACGGAGAAGGAGCCGGGCAATGAGACCGAACACTTCTGAAATTCGCCGCCGGCCCGATGGGTCGATCGACACGGATAGCTACGTCCGCTGCGCCATCGTGATGCGCAATGCCCACATCGGTCTTGTGCTTTCGACTATCCGTCTGATCTTTGCCCGATGGCACGAGCGCATGGCCGAGCGCCGGGATATCGACAGGATGTCCGCGCGCGAGATGCGGGATCTTGCGATCCCCTCGGACATAGTGGAAGACGAGTGCCGCCGATGGCCATGGCAAACAATGAGCGATGGGCGGGACGCGCTTGCCGCGTCGCGCGGCGATCTTGTTGCCGCGCAGCATCCCCCCAAGCGACGATAGAGCGCATCGCGGTGAAAGAAGGGGCTTCCACCCTGAGGCTGACCTCTGCGGTGGCGGATCTCGAGCTCACGAGAAGGCGGCGCGGATTGATTACTGGCCGACCCGCAGCCAAAGGCTCGTCGTCGCACCATGTCGAGGCTCGGAGATCGGCACAACGATCATGCCGGGAGGGAATTCTGACCCCGGAACTGCGGGAGAGGAAGACTGGGCGGCTTCTGACAGGCGACTGTCAGGAAGCCTGTGCTGATCTATGTTCCCAGGCTGCCGAAGGGTGAAAGGCTTTTTGACCATGACGATATCTCCGTTTCTCGCTGCTCTCGGATCCGAAGCTCCGCCGGCCGACCGAGCGAAAGACATCGACCTATATGGGTGGCTGATCGGAAGCTGGGAAATGGACACCATCCGCCATCTCGGCGACGGCACAACCCTGGGATCAACAGGGGAAATCCATTTCGGCTGGGTGCTGGAAGGTCGCGCCATTCAGGATATCTGGATCAGACCCCGGCGCCCTGCGCCGTCCATTATGTACGGCACGACTTTGCGCATCTTCGATCCTGGGATCGGTGGCTGGCATATCATCCGGAGTGATCCGCTCAACCAGGACTACTCACGCCAGATCGGGCGGGCCGAAGGTAAGGACATTGTTCAGATCGGCGATGACTCGCGCGGTCTGAAAACGCGATGGCGTTTTACTGAGATAACTGCCGACAGCTTCCATTGGATCGGCGAGGAAATATCCTCGGAGAGCGACCCTTGGCAAATCACTTACGAGCATTTTGCCCGTAGAACCAATTCTTGATGATCGGGACCAGGACGCGCGGAACTGGCAATGGAGCTACCCCAATAGTCGGTCTAATCGCACCCAATAATGCAAGTCCTTTCTTCAGCCCGTTTTGCTGCACGAAGTGTCGTATGCCGGGAGA
>SCRB01000464.1 GCA_004299545.1 Rhizobiaceae bacterium | reverse complement strand
TCGAAGCGGACGAGTGCGCCTTCCGACCGGCCGATCCAGTTGCGCTGCATCAGACGCACCTTCTCCGGCCAACGCTCGAGCGTATCGAGCCCGTCGAGCAGTTCCTGCGCCATCGAGGTGATCTTGAAGAACCATTGCGTGAGATCGCGCTGCTCGACCTCCGCGCCGGAGCGCCAGCCGCGGCCGTCGATCACCTGCTCGTTGGCGAGCACCGTCATGTCGACCGGGTCCCAGTTGACCTTGGCCGATTTGCGCTCGACGAGGCCGGCACGCCAGAAATCGAGGAACATCTTCTGCTGGTGCTTGTAGTAGCTCGGGTCGCAGGTCGCGATTTCCCTGTCCCAGTCGAGCGACAGGCCCATCGTCTTCAACTGGGCTTTCATCGCCTTGATATTGGCGTAGGTCCATTCGCGCGGATTGACGCGATTGTCGCGCGCGGCGTTCTCCGCCGGCAGGCCGAAGGCGTCCCAGCCCATCGGGTGAAGAACGTTCGAGCCCGTCGCGCGACGATAGCGCGCCACCACGTCGCCCATGGCGTAGTTGCGCACATGGCCCATATGGATGCGGCCCGACGGATAGGGGAACATTTCGAGCACGTAATGTTTCGGCCGTGGGTCGTCGTTCCGCGTCTGGAAAAGCTTCGCCTCTGCCCAGGCTTTCTGCCATTTGGGCTCCGAGGAGCGCGGATTGTATCGTTCGGTTGCCATGACCGCTTTTTCACATAAGAAGGGACGCGACTGAATTGACGCGGGACCTTCACCACGGTTTGCCGGGAGCGTCAACTCCGGTCGAGGTGAACAGGCGAAAAGACGGATGGATCGGAAGATGGAAACAGCGACAAGCCGGCTCGGCGAGGTAAAGGCGAGGATCGTGGCGACAGAGACGGAGACCGGGCGGGAGAGCGGCGCGGTCAGTCTCGTCGCCGTCTCCAAAACCTTCGACGCCGAGGCCATACGTCCGATTCTCGACGCCGGTCAGCGCCTGTTCGGCGAAAACCGCGTGCAGGAAGCCGAAGGCAAATGGCCGGACCTGAAGGCAGCGTTTCCCGACGTGGAACTGCACCTGATCGGCCCCTTGCAATCGAACAAGGCGGCCAATGCCGTTGCGCTCTTCGATGTCATCGAGACAATCGATCGCGACAAGATCGCGCGGGCGATCGCCGAGGAAATGAAAAAGCAGGGGCGGCATCCCCGGCTCTACGTCCAGGTCAATATCGGCTCGGAGTCACAGAAGGCGGGAATCGAGCCCACGGAAGCCGTCGCCTTCGTGGAGCGGTGCCGGCAGACCTATGATCTCCGGATCGAGGGCCTGATGTGCATCCCGCCCATCGGCGAAAATCCCGGTCCCTATTTCGCCCTTCTCCACAAGCTTGCGCGCGAGGCGGGCGTCGAGAAGCTTTCCATGGGCATGTCAGCCGATTACGAGACCGCGATCCGCTTCGGAGCCACCAGCGTAAGGGTTGGCTCGGCGATCTTCGGCGGCCGCTGATTCCGGCCATCGGTCCGGCTCCTCACGTTCATGTGTATCCGCCAAACGGATTTTCCTCCGTTTGCCATTGGCTGCTTCAACCGTGTGTTCTATCTGTCTGCGCGAAAAGCGAAGGGATACGATCATGCGATACAATGAACTTGGACATACAGGTATTTTCGTCTCCGAAATCTGCCTCGGCGCAATGACCTTCGGAGAGGTCGGCGGCCCGGCGCAGTGGGGCGATATCGCCAAGGTCGATCAGGGCGCGGCAGACCGGATCGTAGAGCGTTCCCTCGCCGCCGGCGTCAATTTCATCGACACGGCAAATGTCTACTCCTTGGGGAAATCGGAGAAGATCGTCGGCCAGACGCTCAAGAACCTCGGCGTCAAACGCAAGGATGTCGTCATCGCCACGAAATTCCACGGCGCGATGGGCAGCGGCCCAAACGATCGCGGCGCCTCGCGCGGCCATATCATGGATCAGGTGGAAGGCAGCCTGGAGCGCTTGCAGACCGATCACATCGACCTCTATCAGATTCATGGAACCGATCCGGTAACGCCGATCGATGAGACCTTGCGCGCGCTCGACGAACTCGTTTCCCGCAACCTCGTCCGCTACATCGGCGTCTCGAACTGGCAGGCCTGGCGTATCGCCAAGGCGCTTGGCATCTCCGAAAGACGCGGCTTCGCCCGCTTTGAAACCGTGCAGGCTTATTATTCGATCGCAGGCCGCGATCTCGAACGTGAAATCGTCCCGCTGATGACGGAAGAGAAGCTCGGACTGATGGTCTGGTCTCCGCTTGCCGGGGGTCTTTTGTCGGGAAAGTACGGTCCCGGTGCGCCAGGCAACGGCGAAGGCCGGCGCACCGGTTTCGATTTCCCGCCGGTGGACAAGGATCGCGCCTGGGCCTCGGTCGCCGTTATGCGAGAGATCGCAGCCAGGCACGATTCGAGCGTCGCAACCGTCGCGCTCGCCTGGATCCTGTCGAAACCCTTCGTGATGAGCATTATCATCGGTGCGAGTCGCATGGACCAGCTGGAGCAAAATCTCGCGGCAACAAAACTCAGGCTGGACGAGGAGGATATTGCACGCCTCGACGAGGTGAGCGCCCTTCCGAAGGAATATCCCGGCTGGATGCTCGAAAGACAGATGGCGGGCCGCAGGCCGAAGCCATTCGAGCCGAAGGAATAGCGCCCGCCCTAGTGGTTTGTTTCCAACATTTGCATCCCATTTGTATCAGGCCGAGAGCAAATGTTGGGAAACAGAAAAACCACTAGCAAGTTTATGATTTGAGTGGAATTTTCAAATTTGACATTCGATTTCTGAGTTGACATCGAGTGGGCATCGAATGCTAAATTCATTCCACTAGTTCGGGAAACGCCGCGCCGATTCTTCCAGCTTCCCGCCATGAACCCCTCGCCCGTCAACACGGGCGGGCAGTGTCAGTGAAGGATCAGTTCCCCGCTGACATTGCGCCACTCGGTTGGCGAGATCAGTTTCCTGTGCGTGTAGGTCACCGAATGCAGCGGGCCGTCGAGTTCGCTTTTCCAAAAATCCAGGAACCTGAAAAGGACCGGGAACTTCGGCGCAAGGTCGTATTGCTGCCAGATATATGTCTGGAGCAGGTGCGGATGGTCCGGCATGTGGTAGAGAATGCTGGCCGTGGTGAGGCCATAGCCGTTCAGCATCAATTCCATTTCGGGCGTGGCGTTCATTTCTCGAATCCCCGTCTCTTTTCATCCACGACGGGATTGTCCCAAACGA
>SCRB01000463.1 GCA_004299545.1 Rhizobiaceae bacterium | reverse complement strand
GTCACCGCCCGCACCGGCGGCGGCACGGGTGATGAGAAGGGCATCGGCCTCTTTCTCGTCGACGCAAAAGCGGACGGCGTTTCGCGGCGCGGCTACGCCATGCAGGACGGCCAGCGCGCGGCCGAGGTCACGCTTGAGAATGTCGCCGTACCGGCCGAAGCCGTTTTCGGCGACCCTGAGGACGGGTTGCCGCTTGCCCGCCGTGTTGTCGATCAGGGGATCGCGGCATTATCCGCCGAAGCGGTCGGCGTGATGGCGGCCATGCAGGCGCTGACCGTCGATTACATGAAGGTCAGGAAGCAGTTCGGGGTGCCGATCGGCTCATTCCAGGTGTTGCAGCACAAGGCCGTCGACATGTTCGTGGCGATCGAGCAGGCGCGTTCCATCACCACTTTCGCCACTATGATGACCGACAGCGAGGATGATGCCGAGCGGGCGCGCGCCATGCATGCGGCCAAGGCCGAGATCGGACGCGGCGGCACGCTGATCGGGCAGAATGCCGTGCAGATTCATGGCGGCGTCGGCATGACCATGGAATATACCGTCGGCCACTATTTCAAGCGCATGACGATGATCGACCTCACCTTTGGCGATAGCTTCCATCATCTCGGCAAGCTGGCGGAGATGGGCGGACTGTTCGGTGAGTGAGCGCTTTCCCTCCCCTTGAGGGCAGGGAAAGGCGCTTCGACATCCACCCTCTTCCGTCGTAAAATGTCGTCTTAACCGTGCGAGGTGCCGCCATGACCGATCCGATCCCGTTTACACCCGATCTCTCGGTGAAGCCGGAGGTTGCTGCCTTCTACGACAAGGAAACCGGCACGATTTCCTACGTCGTCAAGGATCCGGATTCCAATGTCTGCGCGGTAATCGACTCCGTCATGGACATCGACTATGCGGCCGGGCGCATCGCCTATGCCAATGCCGACCGGATCATCCAGCACATCAAGGACCACGGGCTGAAGCTCGAATGGATCATCGAGACGCATGCCCATGCCGACCATCTGTCGGCCGCGCCGTACATCCAGCAGAAGCTCGGCGGCAGGATGGGGATCGGGGAGAACATCCGGATCGTGCAGGACACATTCGGCAAGATTTTCAACGAGGGCACCGAATTCCAGCGCGACGGCTCGCAGTTCGACCGGCTGTTTACCGATGGCGACAGCTATCGAATCGGCACGATGACGGCCCATGCCATGGAGACGCCGGGTCATACGCCGGCCTGCATGACGCATGTGATCGGTGACGCGGCCTTCGTCGGCGACACGCTGTTCATGCCGGACGGCGGTTCGGCGCGCGCCGATTTTCCCGGCGGCGACGCGCGCACGCTTTTCCGCTCGATCAAGCGCGTTCTGGCGCTGCCGCCTCAGATGCGGCTCTTCATGTGCCATGATTACGGACCGAATGGCCGCGACATCAAATGGGAAACGAGTGTCGCCGAGGAGCGCGCGCATAATATCCACGTTCACGACGGCGTGACGGAAGAAGAGTTCGTCAAAATGCGCGAGGCGCGCGACAGGACGCTCGCCATGCCGAAGCTCATCATCCCGTCGCTGCAGGTGAATATCCGCGCCGGTCACGTGCCGATCGACGGGAGCGGCAAGCCTGTGCTGAAGGTGCCGATAAACACGCTTTGACCGGCAAGGCTCTTTATGTAGAAGGGCTGGAGAAGAAACAGGAGCCCATCATGGATATACGCCCCGTCGCCGACGGCTTTGCCGTCTCCGGCCAGATCCGGCCTGAAGATGTCAGTGACATCGCCGCCGCCGGCTACAAGACCATCATCGTCAACCGGCCCGACAGCGAGGAAGGCGCGGTGCCGCACGAGGCCATCCGCAAGGCGGCCGAGGCGGCCGGCCTCGCATTCCATTATATCCCGGTCGTTTCCGGAGCGGTCACGGCCGACAATGTGACGGACATGGCCGCGGCGCTCGAAAATGCCGAGCAACCCGTCTTCGCCTATTGCCGCTCGGGCACGCGCAGCACCAATCTTTACGGGCTGGTGCAGCAGGCAAAGCGGTAGGTTTTCATCCACGCCCGCGACGGTCGCTGGCTCATAAGGGCAGAGCGTTCGTTTCCTTCAAGGTTTGCAGCACGATCGCCGTCTTGACGTGCTGCACGGATTCGTGCGGCAAAAGCACGTCGTTGACGAACTCCGCCAGCGATTTCAGGTCCGGCGTGACGACCTTCAGGATATAATCCATCTCTCCGGTCAGTGCGTGCGCCTCCTGCACTTCGGGCAACCGCGCGACGAGGCCGGCGAAGCGCCGGGCATTGTCGCGATTATGGGTGGCAAGCGTCACCGAAACGATGTTGACCAGCGGAAAACCAAGGCGGTCGCGGTCCAGCACCGCGCGATAGGCACGGATCAACCCCTCATCCTCCAACCGCTGCCGCCGGCGCGAGCATTGCGACGGCGAGAGGTTCACGCGCTCGGAAAGGTCGTTGTTGGTAAGCCGTGCATCGGCCTGCAACAGCGC
>SCRB01000462.1 GCA_004299545.1 Rhizobiaceae bacterium | reverse complement strand
CGACTTGTGCTGCCGCAGCATCGATGCCAACGGCATCTCAGCCCACGCCGGGCCCCGATAACGGAAAGGATTGCGTTATGCTTGATCTCCATGAAATGCGAAGTGGTCAGTGCCGCGTTCGTGATCCTTTGTCCTCTTCCCGCCACGGCTCAGTCTCCTCCGCCGACCTCAATGCCCGGCTTGCATTTGAGCCTCGATGCACTTAGGGCACAATATACGCATCTCGGCGTAGGCAAGCGGCTGAAGCCAAAACAATGGCCACATGGTGCCAGGGTTGCCGTGGCGCTGAGTTTCGATATCGACAACGCCACAGTGCCTCTTTCCCGTGGCCAACTGGGTTCCGAGGACCTTTCCCGTGGGATGTACGGCGCCATCGACGGCCTCCCACGCATCCTGCGGGTGCTTGACCGGCGACACGTACCGGCGTCTTTTTTCGTTCCGGCGGTCAGTGCCGCACTCAATCCGGAGATGGTGCCCGCGATCCTTTCCCGTAAGCGCCACGAAATCGGCGTGCATGGCTGGATTCACGAACATCTGGGCACATTGAATGACGAGGCCGAAGAGCAGAGACTCCTCACGAAATCCATCGACGTGTTGACCAAGGCCATGGGGAAGAAGCCGGTGGGTTATCGCGCGCCGTCATGGGCGATGAGCCGGTTCACCATGGAGCAGGTGAAGGAGGCGGGGTTCCTGTATGACAGCAGTCTGATGGCGAGCGACGATGCCTACGAGGTCACCATTGACGGGCAGCCGAGCGGGGTTATCGAATTGCCGATCGAGCGGATTCTGGATGATGCACCGTATTACGGCGCGGCCAGCGGGTCTCTACCATCGCCGGAACTGGTGGATCGAATCTACAAGGCCGAGTTTGATGTGGCGTATGAGGAAGGCGGGCTGTACGTGCTCACCATGCACCCGCATTACACGGGTCATCGTTCGCGCGCGCTCTGGCTTGAAAAGCTGATTGTTTACATGAAGTCGAAGCCTGGGGTCTGGTTCGCCACACACGAAGAGATCGCAAAATATCTGAAGAGTACCTTCTGATCGCGGACAGACGGCACCGTTCATTTCCTCGCTGCGCCCTCGCATTCTATTGGGGCTGACCGCCACGCCAGAGCGCATGGATGGGGAAAGCATCTTGCCGTGGTTCGACGATCGGATAGCGGACGAGATGCGGTTATGGCACGCCGTCGAGCGCCAGTACTTGGTTCCATTCGACTACGACGGCGTCCACGATGGAACCGACCTGTCCGAACTTTCCTGGAGCCGCGGTTCCTATGATGTCGGCGAACTGGAACGTAGATATCTCGGCAACACGCGACGGGCGAACCTCATTATCGGGGCGTTTTTTGAGTTTTACGGTGACTGGCGACTGGCGCGGGCGCTCGGGTTCTGCGTAAGCATCGCCCACGCGCAGTTCATGGCGGAGTCCTATCGCGACGCTGGAATACCGGCTTTGGCGATTACTAGTGAATCCCCAGCGGAAGAGAGAGCTAGCGCAGCATCAATGCTCCGCAACAGGGAAGTGAACGTCCTATTCACTGTGGACCTTTTCAACGAGGGGGTGGACATCCCGGAGGTGGATTGCGTCCTCTTCTTG
>SCRB01000461.1 GCA_004299545.1 Rhizobiaceae bacterium | reverse complement strand
GGATAAGCCGAGCAGTGCCGAACACCGTTCGCCCGAGGATGGCGACCGATCGGCGATGTCAGGAGCGAAGGCGGGGGAACAAGGGGCCGCGGGAAGGCCCTATCATCACGGGGCGTTGCGCGAAGCCCTGCTTCAGGCTGCCGAAGACATTCTCGATAAACAGGGAATTGCCGGCCTGACCTTGCGCGCGGCGGCGCGCAAGGCGGGCGCATCGCATGCCGCGCCGAAAAATCATTTCGGCGATCTGACCGGCCTCCTGAGCGAACTCGCCGCAATCGGCTTCCGGCGGTTCAGCGCCAGCCTCAGAGCGGCGGCGGAAGCCGAGACCGATCCCGAACGACGGAGCGCCGCACGCGGCCGTGCCTATGTCCATTTCGCCGAACGGCATCCGGGATTGTTTCAGGTGATGTTCCGTTCCGAACGGCTCGACGACACGCGGCCCGCGCTTCGCGAGGCCATGGACGACGCCACGCGCGCACTGGCGGAAACCGTGGAGGACGGCAGGCAAGATACGCCGGTCGAGCCGCCTCTCGCCAAAGCTGCACGCATGGCGGCGGCCTGGTCGCTGGTCCACGGTTTCGCGATGCTTTTGCTCGACGGCCGGCTGGCCGGAATCATGCGGCAATTACCAGACGAGGTGGGAACGGAAGATCTCCTGACCGAAATGCTGAAGCTTTGGCATCCCGAATAGGTCAGCACTCGCCGGTCAGGCCCATTCGCCCTTCCTGAAGACGGGGACGCGGCTGCCGCCGGGCTTCACGCCGTCTATGTCGATCTTGCCGGAGCCGATCATCCAGTCGATATGGATCAGGCTCTTGTTGCCGCCCTGCGCCGCAATCTGGTCGGGCGTCAGGTCGGCACCGCCGACGAAGCATTTCGAATAGCACTGGCCAAGCGCGATATGGCACGACGCGTTCTCATCGAAGAGCGTGTTGTAGAAGAGGATGCCGCTTTTCGAGATCGGCGACGAATGCGGCACCAGCGCCACCTCGCCCAATCGGCGCGCGCCTTCATCCGTATCGAGCACCTTGGAGAGCACGGCCTCGCCCTTCGACGCTTTCGCTTCCACGATGCGGCCTTCCTCGAAACGCACCGAAATGTCGTCGATCAACGTGCCCTGATAGGAGAGCGGCTTGGTGCTCGACACATGCCCGTCGACCCGCCTGGCGTGCGGCGTGGTGAAAACTTCTTCGGTCGGAATGTTCGGATTGCAGACGATGCCGTTCTTGGCCATTGATGCGCCACCCTGCCACTCGTGCCCGTCGGCAAGTCCGATGGTCAGGTCCGTCCCGGGTCCCGAATAGTGAAGCGCGGCGAATTTCTGGCCGTTCAGCCATTCGGTTCGGGTTTTGAGCGCCGCATTATGCGCTGCCCATGCCGAGATCGGATCGTCATTGTCCACGCGCGAGGCGGAGAAGATGGCGGCGGCAAGCTTTCCGACCGCGACATCTTCTTCATCCCCGGCAAAGACCTGCTTCGCCCATGACGCGCCGGGATAGGCGACGATGTTCCAGTTGATATCAAACCCGGCGATCTTTTCGAGCGCCGGCTGATAGGCGAGCGAATTGGCCTTGTTGGCCCGCGCCACTTTCTGCGCGTCCTCGCCGGAAAGCAGCATCGGGTTGTCGCCGACGATGGCGAGTCGCGCGGTATTATCGGCGAATGCCTTGGCGACGCCGTCATAGAGCCAGCCCGGCGCCCGGTCGAAGCTCGCATCGGAACCGTAACGATAGCGCGACAGCGTGATCTCCTCGTCGGAGAAAAGCGGCGTCACCAGCCCCGCGCCAGCCTTGTAGGCATGTTCGGCAATGCGCCTCACCAGCGGCAGGGCGACGACAGGCGCCGTCAGAAAAAGATCCTGGCCTGGCTGAAGCCGCAACCCGACCTTGACGGCGACCTGCGCCAGCCTGTCGAGTTTCTTCGGATCAATTGCGACGGAAAGAGAGCGCTGATGTGTGTTCATGAGATCACCCTGTCTTTTTGCCCAGAACTATCGGCATTTGGGAGTTGTAGATAGCCTTCATCGATCGCTTCCGCCACATTTCCGCACAGCCGTTGTGAGTTTCTGGACCAGTCGAAACATATTGCATCGCTGCGGTGCAGCAATATGGTGTGCGACATGTTGTCATCGTCCCGAACATCGCCGCTCAGCTACGGTTTCGCCGGCATGGCGGGCATGGCCGTCGGCATGGGCATCGGCCGTTTCGTCTATACACCGCTTCTGCCGATGATGATGGACAGCCTCGGGCTGTCGGCGTCCCAGGCCGGATGGATCGCCTCGGCCAATTATCTCGGCTACCTCTTCGGCGCGATCATAGCCGTCGGCAGTTGGG
>SCRB01000460.1 GCA_004299545.1 Rhizobiaceae bacterium | reverse complement strand
CCCTTCTGGTTGGCGACAACCAGAAGGGTGGGGTCGGAAAGACCACCACGGCCATCAATTTGGGCACGGCTCTGGCGGCGGTGGGCCAGCCGACGCTGGTGCTGGATATCGACCCGCAGGGCAACGCCTCCACCGGGCTTGGCATCCACCGGCCCGACCGCAAGGTCACGATCTATGACGTGCTGATGGGCGAGGCGACGATCGGCGAGGCGGTGACGCCCACCCGCATTCCCGGCCTGTCGCTCGTACCTTCGACTGTCGATCTTTCGGGCGCCGAGCTGGAGCTGATCGGCAAGCCCCGTCGCAATTACGTTTTGAAGGAAGCGCTTGCGGCCTTTGCCGAAAATGAACCGGGACGGTTCTCTTATGTGCTGATCGATTGCCCGCCTTCGCTCACGCTTCTCACCGTGAATGCCATGGTTGCGGCCGATGCGGTGGTGGTGCCGCTGCAATGCGAATTCTTCGCGCTCGAAGGCTTGAGCCAGTTGCTCAAGACCATCGAGCTCGTGCGGGTGAACCTGAACCCCTCGCTCGACATCCAGGGCATCGTGCTCACCATGTTCGACAAGCGGAACCGGCTCTCCGATCAGGTGGCCGCCGATGTGCGCGCCCATCTGGGCGACAAGGTCTACGACACCATCATCCCCCGCAATGTGCGGATTTCCGAAGCGCCCAGTCACGGGCTGCCGGCGCTGGTCTACGATCTGCGTTGCCCGGGCAGTCAGGCTTACATCAAGCTCGCCGGCGAACTCATCAAACGCGAACGCTCGAGGCTCGCAGCATGATGGCCGATGACCGCCACCGCGGGCTTGGGCGCGGACTTTCCGCCCTGATTGGCGACGAGCCGGTTGCTGCACCCAAGCCGGGCGAAGGCCAGTCCAAGGGTGTGCGCAGCGTGCCGGTCGCCTTTCTGCGCCCCAACCGGCTCCAGCCGCGCAAGACCTTTGCCGCGGACGAACTGCAGGACCTCGCCAATTCCATCCGCGAAAAGGGCGTGCTGTTACCGATTCTGGTGCGCCCGGTGGCGGGCGACGCGGAAAATTTCGAAATCGTGGCCGGCGAGCGGCGCTGGCGCGCCGCCCAGATCGCTAAGCTCCACGAAGTTCCGGTTGTCGTGCGGGCGATGAGCGATTCGGAATCGCTCGAGCTTGCCATTGTCGAGAATGTGCAGCGCGCGGATTTGAACGCAGTGGAAGAAGCGGCGGGCTATCAGGAACTGCTCGGCCGCTTTTCCTATACTCAGGAACAGCTTGCGCAGGATGTCGGCAAGAGCCGCAGCCATATCGCCAACACGATCCGCCTCCTCAAGCTGCCGGATAGCGTCCAGGCCATGATCCGCGACGGGCGGCTGACGGCGGGTCACGCCCGCACCCTGATCGGCCTTTCGGATGCCGAAGCACGGGCCAAGGAGATCGTCGAAAGCGGACTGAATGTGCGTCAGGCCGAACAGCGTTCGAAATCTAAATCTGGTAGACTGCACAAGACAGCCGAAAAAAATGCCGACATCAGGGCCTTGGAGTCCAGCCTTTCCAATCGGCTCGGACTGAAAGTTGAGATTGTGGATAAAGTTGGGAAAGGTGGTGAAATCCACATTGCCTACAAGACGTTGGAGCAGCTCGACGACATCATCCGCCATCTGAACAGATCTGTGTAGAAGATTGTGGATAAAGGAAATTAAGCATTATTTTTTCGATACTTAACTGATCCTGACTTTCGCCAAAGCCTGTACCGGATTTATACGCCCGTCATAGAGCGCACGACCGATGATGACACCCAAGATATTGGGTTCGTTTGCCGCCAGCAAAGCCTCGATATCGTCCATTCCGGCCACACCGCCGGAAGCGATC
>SCRB01000459.1 GCA_004299545.1 Rhizobiaceae bacterium | reverse complement strand
AGAACATTTTCTCCATCGAGGTCGAGGATGCGCTCTACAAGCATCCTGCCGTCGCCGCTGCGGCCGTTGTGGCCGAGCCGGACGAAAAATGGGGCGAAACGCCGCTGGCCTATGTGGAACTGAAGCCGGGAAAGTCGGCGACTGAGACTGAACTCATCAACCATTGCCGCGCGCTTCTGGCACGGTTCAAATGCCCGAAGAGCGTGGTTTTCGCCGAGATCCCGAAGACCTCGACGGGAAAGATCCAGAAATTCGTCCTTCGGCAGAAGGTGAGGGCGGGTTGACGGTCCCGGCGCCCGCCGGGGGCTTCGACGGCATTTTTCTTAAAAATCCGGCCACCCGTTAACCGGCCATTAAGCTTTACGGGCGTTTACTCAATTCATCCAGTGATCTGGATTCTTACCGGGTGGTTGGAGCCACTCTGTTTGACGCCTCCCTGTTTAACTCCTGAGAGCCGCCATCCGCGGCTCTTTTTTTTATCCCGCCTTTTCGTTTCGCGTTTATGCTGCGGCGCCCTCCTTCCGCCGCACTCCGCCCGTTAACCTTCTGTTAAACATGCGCTTGCCTTTGGCGGTGGATAGACGCAATCTCCCGCCGCGTGGGGGCAGCGGCGGTTGCTTTGCAGGATGTTCGGCCTCAATTCGGTTCACGAGACGATACGCAGGAACAGTGGATGGGCGAGCCCGGATACGCGAAAACGGTAAAGCTGGCGGAACGCCGTGTCTTTTCCCCGAATTTCAAGCCGCTCTACGATGAAGGCATGGGGCTGGTCGAGCAGGCCGCCGAATATCTGGACGGCGAGGGCCGCGCCGAGGCGAAGAGGATGTCGCGGACGGCGGCAACGCTCTATGCGGCCGAATCCATGCGGCTGACCACGAGGCTGATGCAGGTGGCCTCCTGGCTTCTCCTCCAGCGCGCCGCCAATTCCGGCGAGATGACCCGTGACCAGGTGGCCGCCGAAAAGGCGAAGGTGAGGCTGGACACCGCCTCCGCCCGCGACAGCGCGCCGGCATGGCCCGACCTGCCCGCGGGCTTCCGCTCGCTGGTCGACCGCTCCCTCAGCATCCAGGCGCGCGTCAGGCGCATGGACGAGGAAATCTACGGCAATGGCGCGACGGAGAACGCCGCCGGGCAGCGTCGCGCCAATCCCGTCTCGGATCAGATCACCCTGCTGAAGACCGTCTTCGCGCACGGCTGACATAGGCCTAGGCTGTTTCCATTTTGTTCACATTCCGCTGGTGGAATGACGCTATGGGCGGCATTCTTCCGGCATGAGAGAAACGATTCGCATCATCGGCATTGACCCGGGCCTGCGCCGCACCGGCTGGGGCGTCGTGGAATCCTCCGGCAACATGCTGCGTTTCGTCGCGTCCGGCACCGTCCGCTCGGACGACAAGGCGGACCTCGCAAGGCGGCTCTGCCAGTTGCATGACGGCCTTTCGGAAGTGCTTGGAGTGCACGACCCGGTCGAGGCGGCGGTCGAGGCTACTTTCGTCAACAAGGACGCGACGGCGACGCTGAAACTCGGACAGGCCCGCGGTGTCGCCATGCTGGTTCCGGCCCAGGCCGGGCTGCCGGTCGCCGAATATGCGCCCAATGCCGTCAAGAAGGCGGTGATCGGCGTCGGTCACGGCGAAAAGCGCCAGATCCACATGATGGTGAAGGTGCTGATGCCGCGCGCCGTTTTCGACAGCGATGACGCCGCCGATGCGCTCGCCATCGCCATCTGCCATGCGCATCACAGAAGCAGCGTTTCGGTTCGCCTGGCCGCCATGACCTAGTGGAATGAATTTGACATTTGATACCCGCGTGATGTCTGTCTCGGCATCAAATGTCAAATTCGAGAATTCCACTCAAATCATAAACTTACTAGTGGTTTTCTGTTTCCAACATTTGCGCTCTGGGCCGATACGGATGGGATGCAAATGTTGGAAACAAACCACTGGTTCCTGGTTATGTGTTCTTGACTTGTTCTTTATTGGTCCGTAGGCAGGAGGGTATTAGGGTCAGCCCTAGTCTCTCGACCGGATACATATCCATGATCGGCAAGCTCAAGGGCGTCATTGACGAGATCGGCGAAGATCATTGCGTCGTCGACGTACAGGGCATCGGCTACGTCGCCTATTGTCCGATGCGCACGCTCTCGGTTTTGGGCGCGCCCGGCGAGGCGGTGGTGCTCTTCATCGAGACTTATGTCCGCGAGGACATGATTCGGCTCTACGGCTTCGCTTCCGCGCTCGAACGCGAATGGTTCCGCCTGCTGATGAACAACGTGCAGGGCGTCGGTGCCAAGGTCGCCCTTGCCGTTTTATCGACGCTTTCGCCGGCCGATCTCGCTAACGCCATCGCCTTGCGCGACATCGCCATGGTGAGCCGCGCGCCGGGCGTCGGCAAGAAGGTGGCGGAACGCATCGTCACGGAATTGAAGAACAAGGCGCCCGCCTTCGCCGGCGCGGCGACGGGCACGATCGGGCTTAAGCAGGAACTCGGCGAAGGCGTGGCGCCCGCACCGGTGGCGGATGCCGTATCGGCGCTTGCCAATCTCGGCTATTCGCGCGACGTCGCCGCCAATGCTGTCGCAGCAGCGCTGAAGGCTGCCGGAGAGGGCGCGGATTCGGCCAAGTTGATCCGGCTCGGCCTGAAGGAGCTGGCGCGGTGAAATCTCATTGCGATTTCCTTACTTATTGATAGAATGTAAGGAGATACGGGAGCGATATGATGGGTATTGAGGCCAAAATAACGAGCAAGGGGCAAACGACCATTCCTGCGGAAATACGGGAAAGGCTCGGGCTCCAGACGGGCGATCGCATTGCATTCATCGAGGTGGAACAGGGCTTTCTGATCGTGCCTCGCAACCGGCCCGTAAGCAGCTTGTTTGGGGCGCTGGCGGAATATGCCCTTCCGGGCACCACCATTGAGGATTATGAGCGCGCCGTGGGCGAGGGCATCAGCAGCCATGTTGAGAGCAGTCGGCGCAAAGGCGGGCCGGTGGCTTGATTGGACTCGGCACCAATATCCTGCTGCGTTCGGTTTTGGATGATGATCCGATTCAGTCGCCGGCGGCGCAACGGCTCTTGCAAAGCCTCGACCGTCAGCGGCCGGGTTACGTCAACGTACCGGTGATACTGGAATTTTTCTGGGTATTGCGGTCGCGCTACAGGCTGCCACGTGGGCGGCTTTCCCGGATCATGCGCGACCTGATCGAGGTGGAATACATCGGATTCGAGGCGCTGGAGACGATCGGAAAGGCACTCGCGACCTACGAAAGTGGCATGGCGGATTTCTCCGACGCAATGATCGCCATGCGTAATCGCGAACTCGGGGCGGATATGACCTTCACGTTCGACCGGGACGCGGCACGGGTCCTCTCCTCCATGGAACTCCTCTCATGAGCCTTTCGCCGCGCATGGTTTCGCCCGACAGGCGCGAGGAGGATGTCGAGACCTCGCTCAGGCCGCAATCGCTCGGCGAGTTCATAGGCCAGGAGGCCGCGCGCGCCAACCTGAAGGTCTTTATCGAGGCGGCGAAGAGCCGTGGCGAGGCGCTTGACCATGTGCTCTTCGTCGGGCCGCCCGGCCTCGGCAAGACGACGCTGGCGCAGATCATGGCGCGCGAACTCGGCGTCAATTTCCGCTCCACCTCCGGTCCGGTGATCGCCAAGGCCGGCGATCTGGCCGCGCTTCTGACCAATCTCGAGGAGCGTGACGTCCTCTTCATCGACGAAATCCATCGCCTCAATCCGGCGGTCGAGGAAATCCTCTATCCGGCGATGGAGGATTACCAGCTCGATCTCATCATCGGCGAGGGGCCGGCGGCACGTTCGGTCAAGATCGACCTCGCCCCCTTCACACTCGTCGCCGCCACCACCCGCGCCGGTCTCGTCACCAATCCGCTGCGCGACCGTTTCGGCATTCCGGTGCGGCTCAATTTCTACACGATCGGGGAACTGGAAGAGATCGTCCGGCGCGGCGCCCGTATCCTCGGGCTGCCGATCGCGGATGACGGGGCGCTGGAGATCGCGCGCCGCGCGCGGGGAACGCCGCGCATCGCCGGCCGGCTTCTGCGCCGCGTCCGCGACTTCGCCTCGGTCGCTCGTGCCGATCGCGTCACGCGTCAGATCGCCGACGAGGCGCTGTCGCGGCTCGAAGTCGATGCGCTCGGCCTCGATCAGCTCGACCGCCGCTACCTTTCCATGATAGCCATGAATTTCGGCGGCGGCCCGGTCGGCATCGAGACCATCGCGGCCGGGCTTTCCGAACCCCGCGACGCGATCGAGGACATTATCGAGCCCTATCTCATCCAGCAGGGCTTCATCCAGCGCACGCCGAGGGGCAGGATGCTTGCGGCACGGGCCTGGCAGCATCTCGGCCTGGAAACACCCAGGGACCTTGCCGCGCGGCAGACCAGTCTGTTTCAGGAAGAGAGCTGATCGCCAGATCCGCGTTCGTCAGCGAACCGGTTTGAGATCACGAATGACATTGAGCACATCCGGCTCCGCCGCCTTGCCGTCATAGGTCTGAACCACCCCAAAGGCGCCGCTGTAGGACCATAGCGACCAGCCGAAGCCGTGAGCCTCGGCGAGCGCGATCATGTCGCCGACATAGGCGGCGCGCCATGCGGCAGGCATGATGGTGGCGCTGCCATATTCCTGCCGGATCATGCCGAACTCACCCAGAAAGATATTGCCGTGGGGAATGCCGTAGCGGTCGGCCCATTTCGCGGCTGTTTCGAAGGGGCGGGCCATCGTCGCCTTCAGTTCCTTCGGCGTATCGACCGTCGCCACCTGTTCGTTGAGATAGGAGAGCAGGCCGGCGCGCCTTGCCAAGGGCGCGTCTTTCTTGATCCGCGCGCGCGTCGCCGCAAGCGCGGTCCGGAAAGCCTTCGGATGGGCATAGGGCGGATAAGGAATGCCCTTCACATAGGGGATGAAGTCGCCCGCCCATGTAGCGCCCTGATGCGTCAGCACGAACGGATCGTAGGAATGGAAGGTCCAGAGGATATTGTCGTCGGGGATTTCCTTGGGATCGACCGTCGAAAGCCCCCTTGCCGAAGACCAGCAGCCGCCGGCAAGGACGAGCGTCAGTCTCGCGGCCGAGGCGCGCCCCGCCGCGAAAAGCTTCTTCAGCTTGGCGTCCCATTCCGCCCGCCCGGCCGCCGTGTCGCAATCGACGATCGGCTCGTTCATCAGTTCGAAGGCGGTCATGTGCGGGTCCTCTTGCGCGAGCGTAAGGCCCATACGGCGGACAACATCGAGATAGGCGGCGAACTGCCTGGGATCGCTCATCACGCTCTGCATGCCGGCGGAACGGTCGGAGCCGCTCGGCATCAGATGCAGATCGACGATCACCTTGAGGCCCGCCTCGTTGACGAGCCGCACGGCATCCAGGACATCGCTGTAAAGGCCGTCGCGATAGGCCGCGGTCCGCGGCGAGAGAAAGACAACGGGATCGACTGGCATGCGGACGAAATCGAAGCCGTCTGCCTTCAACGCCTTGAGATCGGCGAGGTGAACGGTGCGGCGCCATTCCGGGAACGGCCGCAGGACGGTTTCGTCACCCCATTTTTTCTCTGGCGGCCAGGTGATCCAGGCATCGAGATTGATGCCCCTTCTGACGGTGAAAGCTGCCGCGAATGCCGGCCCCGCGGCCATCTGGAGCAACAGGAAGGCGAGGAAGAGCTTCTTGATCAAAGCGGCCAATAGTGCGAATCCGCGTTTGCAAGGACGGCGTCACATGTCATTCCGCGCGCTGAAAGGAAAGCGCTATGCCCGATCATGGTGAACAGAACGGGGTCCCGGCCGGCCTGGTCGGTGAGCTGACGTCCTTCGGGCACAGGCTGCTGGTGAGGGTCTATTTCGCGGATACGGATTTTTCCGGCGTCGTCTATCATGCCCGCTATCTCGAATTCTTCGAGCGCGGCCGGTCGGACTTCCTGCGGCTGGCGGGCGTGCATCACACCGAACTCGCCGACGGCAAGCATGGCGAAAAGCTCGTCTGGGTCGTGCGCAGGATGGAACTCGCCTTCCATGCGCCGGGCCATATCGACGATATCCTGACGGTCGACACGCGCACGGCGGACATTTCCGGCGCCCGCATCTTCATGGCGCAGACCATCCGTCGCGGCGAGGAACTTCTCGTGGAGGCAAAAGTCGAAGCCGCGATCATCGGCGAAGGCGGGCGGCCCCGCCGCTTCCCGCGCGAATGGCACGCTTTGTTCATGCCGGGGTCGTCGTAAGACGCTTCATGGTTTTGATGCCGCGTTCGGTCGTCTTTTCGCCGGGGGCCAGTATGCTTCGCCATGAAGATAACACATCCTTAACCATAACAGTTCATCAAGAAGGTGGTGAAATTCGGGGCCCGGATCGCCTTCGTTTCACCAAAATTGGCCAGGAAAAGCCCAGTTCGGCGC
>SCRB01000458.1 GCA_004299545.1 Rhizobiaceae bacterium | reverse complement strand
CGGCATCTCCTCAGTCGGCACGGCAAGCGCCGCATTCACGGCTTCCAGCAGGCCGGCGGCGGTCTGGGAACGCTCCCAGCCCTTCGGCGTCATCCTCAATCGCGAGAGTGCCTGCTGGTCGCGCGGCTGCTGCTGCGCGATCTCGTAGATGGCGTCATCCTTGATGATCCTTTGTCGCGGCACGTTTCTTTCGCGCGCCTCATGCTCGCGCCAGGCGGCGACATGCTTGACGATCGAAAGTTCCTGCGGCTTGCGCAGCCGCATCTTCAGCCGCTTCCATGCATCGTCCGGGTTCGGATCGTAGGTCCGGGTCGAGGTGAGGATATCCATTTCCTCTGTCAGCCAGTGAACACGGTTCTCACCTTCGATCTCGGCCTTCAGCCTGAGATAGACATCGACCAGGTGCGTAACGTCGGCAAGTGCGTAGGAAAGCTGCTTGTCGGTGAGAGGCCGGCGACGCCAGTCTGTAAAGCGGGACGATTTGTCTATGCGGATACGTGTAACTTTCTGGACAAGCTGGTCATAAGAGACGCTCTCGCCGAAACCGCAGACCATGGCCGCGACCTGCGTGTCGAACACCGGGTTCGGGATCAGGCCTCCGAGATGGAAGATGATCTCGATATCTTGCCGCGCGGCGTGGAAGACCTTCGTCACCCGGTCATTCGCCATGAGGGTAAAGAATGGCGCGAGGTCGATGCCCGGCGCCAGCGGATCGACCAGCGCGGTGACGCCCGGCGCGGCCATCTGGGTCAGGCAAAGCTCGGGCCAGAAAGTGGTCTCGCGGATGAACTCGGTGTCGACGGTAACGAAATCCGATCGTGAAAGCTGGCGTATGGTTTCCTCAAGCTCACCGGTCGTGGTGATGAGATGAAGAAGGTTTTGTCGAACGTCATCCAATTGAAAATTCCCGAATCCATGAATTTGCAGGGATGTTGCGCATCCTCGCTGCTCACTCGATCTCCTGCGCCGACCCCTCGACTTCCCTTGGATATAGCGCAATGGCGATCCTGCCAAGCTTTGGATGAAATTCGCTACCCGGCCCCATCGGCACTCCCGTCATCGTCAGGGGAGTCGGCCCTCGGCTGCGCCATGCGCGCCAGGCGGATGAAGAGCGGCGACGTTCTGAGCAAGGGCATGAAACGGGTGCGCATGGCGGAGGGAACCGGCTTGCGCGCCCGCATGCGCAGGAGGATGACGGAAATCAGGACGAAATAGACGGCGGCGCTGGTGCCGAACAACCCCGTAGGGCCGAATTTCTGCATCATGGCGGAAGCGAGGAGAGGCCCTGCCATCGCGCCGATGGAGTAAAAGAAGAGAAGGCCGGCGGCAAGCTTCACATACTGATCGTCGCGAGCGAAGTCGTTGGCATGCGCGACGGAGAGTGCGTAAAGCGGCATGGCGAAGGAGCCGAAGGCGAAGATAAGGACAAAATTCCGGGTCACGTCGTCGCCCGCGAAAAGCATGATGGCAAGCGCCGACAGCATGGCGCCGGTCGCGGTCGCCATGATGACCCAGCGGCGGTCCCACTGGTCCGAGAGATAGCCGAGTGGATACTGCATCACCACGCCGCCGACGATACCGACGCTCATGAAGGTTACGATCTGAGTGACGCTGAATCCGATCAATTCGCCATAGACGGGGGCCACGGTGCGAAAGGCGCTGTTGGTCATGCCGATAGCAGCGCAGCCGAAACAGGCGAGTGGCGAGATCGCCCAGACGCCGGAAAGATCGACACGCATGTCGGAGGGAGGTTTTGGATTGGAGCGGTCTCCGATCGAGACCGGTACGAGCGACAGCGTGCACATCATCGCCATGATGGCGAAGATCAGGAAGCCGCCCGTTCCCGTGGCGGCCATGAGATATTGCGCGCCGACCACCGAGGAGATGTCGACGACACGATAGAGCGCCAGAACGCGTCCCCGGGTCTCGTTGGTCGAGCCGGCGTTCAGCCAACTCTCGACGGTGGTGAAGAGGCCGGCGAAACAGATGCCGGAGAGAAACCGGATGATCGCCCAGTTCACAGGATCGATCAGGATGACCAGCATCAGCGATCCGGACGCCACAAGCGCCGCGAGCGTTGCGAAGACGCGAACGTGGCCGACGGCACGTAGCATGCGCGCAACGGTAAGGCAGCCGATCAGGAAACCGGTGAAATAGGCTGTCCCGATGAAGCCGATCGTCGTCGGGGAGAACCCTTCCTGCGCTCCCCTAAGAGCGATCAACGTGCTCTGCAACCCATTGCCGCCCAAAAGGATGCCGATGGTGACGTAGAGCGGGAGGAGCGGACGGATAGACGACATTTTCGGCCCCGTGCGTCGTTTCACCCCTATACGACGGGCAAAGGCAAATCGATAGAAGGAGAACGGCGCATCCGGCAAAATCCACTGTTTCGGTGATTTGCCGCCGCCCGGGGAAATGATCGCGCACCATGGTCGGCACCTGACCCCGCTTCGCGACTTTGGCTTGACAAAAGCGGGCCTGCATGCGCTTTTCCGCGCGAATTTCGAGGGTCCGGATTGTCGTCGCTATTTAGGCCTTCTTCCACGCACGCCTGAACAGAAAGCATCGGCCATGCACCGTTATCGCAGCCACACCTGCGCCGCCTTGAGGAAATCGGACGTCGACAAGGGCGTCAGGCTCTCCGGTTGGGTGAACCGTGTGCGCGATCATGGTGGCCTGCTCTTCATCGATCTCAGGGACCATTATGGTCTGACCCAGATCGTCGCCGATCCGGATTCACTGGCGTTCAAGACGGCCGAGACGGTGCGCGGCGAATGGGTCATCCGTGTCGACGGCGAGGTCAAGGCGCGTACTCCCGAGACAATCAATCCCGGCCTCGCAACCGGGGAGATCGAGGTTTTCGCGCGCGAGATCGAGGTGCTGTCGGCGGCGAAGGAATTGCCGCTGCCGGTCTTCGGCGAGCCCGATTACCCGGAAGACATCCGCCTCAAATACCGCTTCCTCGATCTACGCCGGGAGACGCTGCACAGGAATATCGTGCAGCGCACCAGGATCATCGCCGAAATCCGCAAGCGCATGACGGACACTGGCTTTGCTGAATATTCGACGCCGATCCTGACGGCGTCATCACCGGAAGGC
>SCRB01000457.1 GCA_004299545.1 Rhizobiaceae bacterium | reverse complement strand
TGGCGATCGATCCGGCGCATGGAAGGCGCGCCCTCGACTACGAGAAGGCAATGCGGGGCCGCAACCGCCTGCTGCAGGACGATCACCCCGACGGCAAATGGTTGGATGCGATCGAGACCGAAATGGCGGAAACCGGCGTCGCTATCGCAGCGGCGCGCTCGGAACTGATGACATTGCTGCGGGGAATGATCGAACACCTGCCTTCCGACAGCACCTTTCCGAAAGCGGATATCGCGATTGCCGGTCCTCTTGAAGAAATGGCGGGGCAGATGGCGGCGGTCGATCTGGAGGAAAGGCTGAGGAAAAGCCTCAGGGAAGGACGTCCGCGGGATCGCGCCGCCGGCCGGACCCTCGAGGGACCGCACCGCTCCGACATGATCGTCCACCATCGCCCGAAGGCCATGCCCGCCGCCCTCTGCTCGACGGGGGAGCAGAAGGCGCTTCTAGTCGGGCTCGTCCTGTCCCATGCGAGGCTTACCGGCGAGCTGGCCGGAATGGCGCCCATCCTGCTCCTCGACGAGATCGCCGCCCATCTCGACCAGCAGCGCAGGCGCGCACTGTTCGACATCCTCGAAGAGTTGAACTGCCAGGCCTTCATGACGGGAACAGAGGCTTCGCTTTTTTCCTCCCTCGAAGGCAGGGCCCAGTTTCTTGCCGTCGCCGGGGGCACGATCGGGAAAATAGCCTGACAGCCGACCGCAGGGTCACCAAAGCGCATCGCGTTTAAACGGACTTACGCGACACGCTTTATCCCTTTGTTTTTAAGCATGTCGTTATCCCGAAACCGCTCACACTTTCGGGCGACATGCTCTATCTTCCCCTCATGGACCAGCAATCATCCTTCCTGTCTGCCGAGGAACTCGAACGCTATGCCCGTCATATCGTGCTGCCGGAAATCGGCGGTCCGGGCCAGCAGCGGCTGAAACGCGCTCGTGTCCTGGTCGTCGGGGCCGGCGGGCTCGGCGCCCCTCTCCTCGCCTATCTCGCGGCGGCGGGGGTAGGCCTCATCGGCGTAATCGACGACGACACGGTTTCGCTTTCCAACCTCCAGCGGCAGGTGATCCATGAAACCGCGTCGCTCGGGATGAAGAAGGTCGAGAGCGCCGCGCTGGCGATCCGCCGCATCAACCCGCATGCAAGGGTCGAGCAACATGCCGTGCGCCTCGACGCGGCCAACGCGCAGACCATCATCGGCACCTATGACGTGGTCGCCGACGGCTCGGACAATTTCGCGACACGCTACGCCGTTGCCGATGCGTGTGCCGCCCTTGCGCGCCCGCTGGCGACGGCGGCGGTCGGCCGCTTCGACGGCACGCTCACGGTGCTCAAACCCTACGAAACCGCCAAGGACGGCCGCCCGAACCCTTCCTACCGCGATCTTTTTCCCGGCCCTCCCCCGGAGGGACTGGTTCCAAGCTGCGCCGAAGCCGGCATATTGGGAGCCCTGACAGGCGTCCTCGGCACCTTGCTGGCAATGGAGGTCATCAAGATCATCGCGGGTATCGGGGAGCCGCTCGTCGGCCGGCTTCTGATGTATGACGCGCTCGGCGCGCGGTTCGAGACCATCAGCTATGCGGCAAAGGCCCGATAGGCGGGAGACTATCAGACCTTGTTGGGCAAAACCCGGTCGGGCGGGCGATGGCCGTCGAAAAAGGCCCGGATGTTGATAATCACCTTCTCTCCCATGTCGATCCTCCCCTCGATCGTTGCCGATCCCATGTGAGGCAGGACGATTACTTTTCCCCTGGCCGCCAGTTTCAAGAGACGCGAATTGACCGCAGGCTCCTTCTCGAACACGTCGAGCCCGGCACCGGCCAGCTTTCCGTCCTGGATCAGTTGCGCCAGCGCATCCTCGTCAATGATCTCGCCGCGAGCCGTGTTGACGATATAGGCCGTCGGCTGCATCAGCGCGAGGCGGCGCGCGGAAAGAAGATGGAACGTCGCCGGCGTCGACGGGCAGTTGATCGAGATGATGTCCATTCGGGCCAGCATCTGGTCGAGGCTCTCCCAATAGGTTGCCTCAAGCGCGTCTTCCATCGGCGGAGCGACGCGGTGCCTGTTGTGATAATGGATGGAAAGGCCGAAGGCCTTGGCGCGGCGAGCAACCGCCGTGCCGATGCGACCCATGCCGACAATGCCGAGGCGCTTGCCCCAGATGCGGCGCCCAAGCATCCAGGTCGGCGACCAGCCCGACCATTTGCCGTCGCCTTCCAGCAGGATGCCCGCACCCTCCGTCAGCCGCCGCGGCACTGCAAGGATCAGCGCCATGGTCATGTCCGCCGTATCCTCGGTCAGCACATTCGGCGTATTGGTGACGACGATGCCCTTCCCGGCCGCCGCCGCGACGTCGATATTGTTCACGCCGTTGCCGAAATTGGCGATCATCTTGAGATCGGGCCCGGCCTGCGCGATCACCGCCGCATCGATCCGGTCCGTAACGGTCGGCACGATGACGTCGGCCTCGCCGACCGCCTTGACGAGATCGGACTGGCTCATCGGCCTGTCGTCGAGATTGAGGTGCGCCTCGAAGAGCTCGCGCATGCGCGTTTCGATCGCATCCGGAAGCTTGCGCATGATGACCACGACGGGCTTCTTCCTGCTGGCCATAGTTTCCTCGAATCCGGGTCCTGTTGAGACCTCTTTAACCAAGACAAGCGACACTTCGGAATGTGTTCCGGGCCCGCTTCCTCTCTAACAAGCACAGCCCGCCGTGACAAAGAAAAAGGCGCGAGCCATGAGGTCGGTGCCGTCGCTCGCGTTCCGGGGAAAAGAAAAGTGTCCTTCTCTCTCTTCTTTCGCAAGGCCGTCTACGTAACGCTCCTTGGCGCCGTCTTCGCCGTTCCCGCCATCCGCACGATGCACGGCGGCGCTTCCGCAGCCCCGCCTCCCGGCGCAACGCTTGGGCCGAGCGGCCTGCCGCTGCCGCGCTTCGCCAGTCTCAAGGCCGACCGCGTCAACGCGCGTGTCGGCCCCTCGCTTTCCTATCCGGTCGATTGGCTCTACCTGAAGGAAGGCCTGCCGGTCGAAATCCTGCAGGAATACGACACATGGCGGAAAATCCGCGATCCGGACGGTTCGGAAGGCTGGGTCAACAAGATCCTCCTCTCCGGGCGCCGAACCGGGATCGTCGCGCCGTGGCAGAAGGGCAAGAGCGTCGAAATCCCGCTGAAGGCCGAACCCGGCAAGGAAGCGCGCGCCGTGGCCTTTCTCCAGCCCGGGATCATCGGCCAGATCCGATCCTGCAACGGGACCTGGTGCGAAATGAGCTTTTCCGGCCATCGCGGCTGGATCAACCAGAATCTGGTCTGGGGCGCCTATCCCGGCGAACTCTTCAAGGATTGAGACGCCATGCCGGCCGCCGCGAGAGGCAAGCGGTCAGCCCCCGCGACAGTCGCGAAAGGATCACACCTTCCTGGTGCGCACCCTGACCACGATGTCGACATTCACGACCTCCATTCCTTCCGGCGGTTCCGGCAGGTTGAGGATCGAGAGGGGACCATCGGCGGTATCGATGTCGACGAGCCGGTTTTCATCCTCGATGAAGAAATGATGATGGTCCGAGGTGTTGGTATCGAAATAGGCTTTCGAGCCCTCCACGGCCACGGAACGCAACAAACCGGCATCGGTGAACTGGTGGAGCGTGTTGTAAACCGTCGCCAGGGAAACCGGCACACCGGCGGCCTGTGCCTCGTCGTGCAGATCCTCGGCGGAAAGGTGACGATCGCCCTGGGCGAAAAGCAAGCCTGCCAGGGCGAGGCGCTGCCGCGTCGGCCGCAGGCCGGCACAACGGACCTTGTCCTCAGCATTATCCACAAGAACGCGCATATTCGTGTCCATGCCCTCCGGGGCCTCTTGCCTTCGCGGTCGATGCCGGTAGTCTTACCCGGACCAAAGCGGCCAACTCTAAATCCGGACAATTCCGCTCGATATATTCCGTACGCGCGCGGGGATCAAGAGCGGCACATTGACCGACCGGCTATCGCCTGCAAGCGCAATCGGCATTTCCTCCTGGAAACAGACTGTGATAGGGAACCGCAATGGCGTCACATCCCGGCGCCGCATTGGATCGGAGCAGCATGATACCGGGTGCTAAATCCAGTTACGACTATGAAGACCTGTTGGCCTGCGCCCGCGGGGAACTGTTCGGGCCGGGCAATGCGCAATTGCCCGCTCCTCCGATGCTGATGTTTGACCGCATCACCGAGATCGGTGAAACAGGCGGTGAATTCGACAAGGGGTTCATCCGCGCCGAACTCGACATCAAGCCGGATCTCTGGTTTTTTGCCTGCCATTTCATCGGCAACCCCGTCATGCCGGGCTGCCTCGGTCTCGACGCCCTCTGGCAGATGACCGGCTTCTTCCTCGGCTGGCTCGGCGAACCGGGAAAGGGCATGGCGCTGTCGACGGGTGAGGTTAAGTTTAAGGGCATGGTGAGGCCTGACGTCAAGAAAGTCGAATACGGAGTCGATTTCAAGCGCGTGATGCGCGGGCGGCTGGTGCTCGGCATCGGCGACGGCTGGCTGAAGGCTGATGGCGAGGCCATATACAAGGCGACGGATCTCAGGGTCGGCCTTGCCAAGCAGGATGCGGCCTAGTGGAATGAATTTGACATTTGATACCCGCGTGATGTCTGCTCTGCATCAAATGTCAAATTCGAGAATTCCACTAGAATCATAAACTTGCTAGTGGTTTCCCGTTTCCAACATTTGCGCTCTGGGCTGATACAGATGGGATGCAAATGTTGGAAACAAACCACT